>JBGPEV010000075.1:0-8722 GCA_041482995.1 bacterium
CACAACGACACGTCGGCACGACGAACCACTGAAATCGATTAGTAGTCCGTTGTGTTCGTTGTGGTTCAGGCGTTTGGCAGTTGCCGTCACGCACACAGCCCGGCTACGCTTGCGCCCATGTCCACCTCCCCCACCCTGCTGGAGCGGTTCCGTGCCGGGGACCTGCGCGCGCTGAGCCGGCTGCTCTCGCTGATCGAGGACGAGCATCCCCAGGCGGCGGCGCTGCTGGCCCAGATCTATCCCCAGGCGCGCCACGCCTACCGGGTGGGCATCACGGGCGCGCCGGGCGCGGGCAAGAGCACACTGGTCAACCACCTCGCCGCCGCGCTGATGGAAACCGGCGTGGGCCTGGCCGTGCTGGCGGTGGACCCCACCAGCCCCTTCTCCGGCGGCGCGCTGCTGGGCGACCGCATCCGCTTCGACCATCCCCCCCCCCGGCCCGGGCAGAAGCCCGCGTTCTTCCGCAGCGCCGCCTCGCGCGGCCACACGGGCGGCCTGGCCCGGCGGGCGGAGGAGATGGCCGTGGTGCTGGAGGCGTTCGGCTACGAGCGGCTGCTGATCGAAACCGTGGGCGTGGGCCAGGTGGGGCTGGACATCGCGGAGGCGGCGGACACCACCGTGGTGGTGCTGGTGCCGGAATCGGGGGACGACATCCAGGCCCACAAGGCCGGCTTGCTGGAGATCGCCGACGTGATGGTGGTGAACAAGGCCGACCGGCCCGGGGCCAGCGCCCTGCGCGACCAGTTGCGGGATGCCGTGCACAACCGGCGCCTCACCCGCACGCCGGGGTGGGAGCCCACCGTGCTGCTCACCCAGGGCAGCAACGGCGAGGGGATCGCGGGCCTGGCCGAGGCGATCGAGGCCCACCGGCAATTCCGCCTGCGGGCCCAGGGTCAGGCCGGCATCCGCAAGGACCGCCTGCGGCACGTGATCCTCAACCTCGTGCGGGAGGAACTGCGCGTGGCGGCCACCACCCGCGCACAACGGGGCCTCCTGCCGGACGGCCAGGCCCTCGAGCCCGAATTGGAGGCGGTGCTGCGCGGTGAGCAGGACCCCTTCACCGTGGCGCGGGACGCCGTGCGGCGCCTGTTCGAGCGGTCGCCCAACAACCGCAAGTAAATGAAACCGCGGATTGCGAAGATGACGCGGATTGAATCAGAAAGATTCCGTATCTGGCTACCACCTGGAACATTGATTCGGACTGGACGACTCGCCAGACGTGCGGCGGCGCCATCTCAGCGTGACGCTGACTTTCGAGCGGCACCTGAAATGACGATGCTCTGAATAGAATCCGCGAAATCCGCGGTTCCTCTTTTTGCATTTGGGCAAAAAAAACCGTGCGGACAGATACCGCACGGTTCAAGCAACGCAAAAGGAAATAGTGCCCTCCGGCGGCGCGGGCGGGACGCGAGTTCGCCGCCCGCCGGTGCGGAGGGGAAGGGCTACATCGCGCCGATCATCTTGAGCGCTTTGTTCAGCGTGTCGACGGACTCCTGATGCTTGCCGGCCTTGTGGAGGGTTTCACCCTCGGCCCGCAGCTTCTTGGCATCGCTGATTTGCTGGGTGGACGACTTGCTCGATGTGACCGCCCCATCGAATTTCTTCATCAGGGACGGGCACTGGAACGCGAAGGCGGTTGAGACCGCGAAGAACATCGCCACGAGCAATAGGGACAGTTTTTTCATGGATGACTCCTTGCGTGGGTTGGAACCGGATGACTGTGGCTCCCGGCTTCCCCAGGCGGGGCGAGCCGGAGCCTTGAAAGACTGAATCGCAGGGAGTTCTCCCTGCTGTACCTCCCATAACACAGGACGGGCGCCAAAAATTCCCGCCGGCCGCGGGAATCTCCCCACCGCCGGGCCGGCGCGCCCGGGATCGGCATATTATTGACGATTCCAGCGGTTTACGGAGCGGCGCGGGCAAAGAGCGCGTAACAAAACTGCGAACTGCCTCAACACAAAGGACACCCTTCGCTTCGCCCAAGGGCAGGCTCCGGCCACGAAGCAACACAAAGAACAACAATATTTCCGTGCAGACTCAGGGAGCCATTTGAGGCAATACAGCGTTCTGCCCCCCCTCCTCACCTTCCTCAGAACTGCTGCCACGAGGAGCAAGATTCCCCTTTTGCTCTTCGTGGCCGGCGCCTGCCCTCGAGCCCTTCGCGTTGCTCAAGGGTAAACTCCGCGAAGGGTGTTTCAGCAGTTTTTTTAAAAGCGCTTAGACGCTCTAAATCCGCAGGCTGAACGAGAACACGGTGCGCTGCTCCACCTGATCCCCCGCCTTCTCCCCCAGTTCCACTTCGTACGTGCCCATGCCCGCCTCGAAGATCCAGACCCGGGTGAGAAAGCCGAAGGAGGGATGGGTGCCGTTGTAGCCGCCCAACACCGAGAACAGGGCGGTGCCGTCCCGCTTGACGCCGATCCCCACCTCCATCCCCAGCCGGGTGCGCTTGTACCAGTCGTTGCCGGGCAGCACCGTGCGGGTCACGTCCACCACATCGAAGGCCAAGGTGTAGCGGATGCCGTAGTAGATGGGTGAGATCGCGAACCCCACGGAGTTGATCTGGGGCAATTCCCCGCCCAGGGGCGGGTCAAACGGCGTCGGACGCCGGCCGAACTCGATGCCCTTCAGGCCGAGTTGGGTATCGTACCCGCCGATATTGAGCAGCGACGCGCCGAACCGCGGCTCCCACGTCTCCCAGAACGGGAAGCGGTAGATGAATCCCAGGTCCACCCCGCCCGCGGTGTAGGCCGTGCCGTTCTTCAGGTCCTGGAAGTCCGGGTGATTGTCCAGGTTCACGGTGCTGCTGGTTGCGAACAGTTCGCCGAAGGTGAACACCTTGTCGATACCGATCCGGTTGATCAACTTGGGCGTGATGCCGAGCGAGAGATTCTCCGTGGGGCGTCCGGCGACGGTCAGGAACAGCAGGGCGTCGGCGTGCAATTCCAGATGAAGGGCGGGCAGCACGGGATTGCCCAGGATCTCCGTATTGACCAGCGCGTCCACGCCGAAGCCAAAGGCCACGCCGCGCTCCGCCAGCGTGATGAACGGCAAGCGCAGGGTGACGTCGGAATACAGCCGCGTGCCCAGCAAATCCCGGAAGCCGCTGGGCGTCAGGTGATTGTACCGGTTGGAAACCGCTTCGGGGTCCACCAGGGCGTCCCGGAAGATGGGCCCCAGCACCAGTTGCGGCAGCGGCAGGCTGATTTCCGTGGAGGCGGCGGGCAGATTCGCGATACCCGCGGGATTGTAGAATACGGTGCTCGCCTCGTCCCCCACGGCCACGTAGGCATCGCCCATCAGCAGCGGCCGGAGCTGCGGGAAGTAGCGGGTCAACTCCTTGGTGGCGTGCGCCGGAACGGCCCACAAGGCCAGCGCCAAGGCGCCCAACAGGGCGCGCCGCCCTAGCGTCAGCATCACGTCCCGGGGCAAGTGCGGCACAGGCAAGACTCCCGACCGTTCAGGCAGCGGCGGACTCCCACCAGCGCCCGCGTCCCCCCAGTGTAGCGGCAACCTCGGGAAATTGCGCGCGGGGAGACGCGGAACGAAGGGCAAGTGCAAAGTCGTCGGAGGTGCCCAGGGCGCGATCCGTGGAGCGGGCGTCCGAGGCTGTGAGTTTTTGCACTCCAAGGCAAGGCGCGGATGGAACTCCACATCGGCCAAGACGTAAGCGTCTTGGCCACGTCTCCTCTGAAGTGCTTTCCTGAATTGATCGCGGTGTTGTCTGGACGGCACGGCGACGTTTGCCTACGTGACAACAAAGAACGATCGGCCTCAACACCGCTTCAATTGGCTTTTCCCGGATGTTCCGCCGATCCCGTTTGGATTGGCACCCCCGGCGGTCCCTACCACGAGTTTTGAGCAGGCGTCCGCTTGTGGCCGATCATCTTCCCAATTTTCAAGGGCCGCCGTGGGGGCTCCCCCCTGGGAAGGATGACCCGAGGGCCAGTGGCCGCCTGAGGCTTTCTCCCTCTGGACTTTGTTCCTTTGCCTTGCTCAGGAGCGGCTCTTCCGCAGAGCGAAGGAAGGAGCAGGGGGAGGTTGGCACTTTTCCCTCTCCCCACCGAGAGAGAAGCCCGTGCAGGGCGTCCACAAAGTCGCCGTCCGAGTCAAATCGTCACTCCGCTCCCGCCTGCGGCGGGCCTCATCCTCCCCAGCGCCTTTTGGCGCTTCGCGCAAGCGCTCGGCGCAGGCGGGTCCCTCCTTCTCCAAAGCCACCAACTACCGTGGCTTGGAGAAGGGAAAAGCCCCACGCGCGTGGCGATCCGGCTCAAGGCCGTTCCTTCTTCCAAGCCGCGCTGTATGCGGCTTTGGAGAAGGTGGCGGCCTGTTGCCATGGGCACTACCGGCCGCCGGATGAGGGCTGCGGACGGGCGATGCGCCGCCACAGTATCGACACGCCCACCGGCGCCGCCTGCGCCAGCCACGCGCTTCCCGGAGACTACGCCAACATTCATCCCGACCCGGCGCAATCCCAACCTTGCACTGGCACTGCGAAATTTACTTGACAACCACAAAGTTTTACGCTAACATATAGAGTATGGGCGCCCCACCGGCGAGGGCGATAGTTGCGCCCGGGTGGAGCAGCCCAGCCCCCGTCAAAATCCGTGAAATCCGCGCAATCCGCGGTTCCGAAAAAGCCGTCGTGGTTTTCCTTCGTGGTCTTGGTGGTCTTCGTGTTTCAGCTGTTTTTTCTCCGTCCCATTCGCCCGATCTCGTGTCATGCCAACCGCACCCATGGGTAAGCCCCAGCTACTCGCCGCCATCCGCAAGGCCGCCCGCGGCTTACGGGTCAAGCGCCTGACCGGCGCCGCCTTCCGGCGCCACTCGGGACTGCCGATCGGCATCGTGCATAAGCACTTCGGCCGCTGGTCCGCCGCGTGCGCGGCAGCGGGCGTCGCCTGCGGCCTTGCGATGCGGCAAGACGCGGAGCGGATACGCATGCGCGAGGAGGCGTGCCTGTCGGAACTGCGGAGGGTGGCCGGGCTGCTGGGCCGCAAGACGGTGACGTGCGCCGCCTTCGCCCGGCACGGCGCGTTTTCGCCGTTCGTGGTGACCGGCCGGTTCGGCACGTGGAACGCCGCGTTGGAGCGGGCGGGCCTGGAGTGGAGCGCCGCCCGCCGGGGCATGGCGGTCCTCACCGAGGCCGACTGCGTGGAAGAGCTCCAGCGCGTGGCCGTCCTACTGAACACCGCCTGGCTCACGGCGGAACGGTTCACCGCCCACGGCCGGTTCAGCGCGCACCGGGTGCAGCGGGCCTGCGGCAGTTGGCGGCAGGCGCTGGCCAAGGCGGGCCTGGGGGAATCGCCGCGCGCCCGCGACCTGATCCCGCTGGCGACGCTGGCCCGCGAACTGGCCCGGGTCGCCGTGGACCTGGGGCGTCTTCCCACCTTCGCGGAATTGGCGCGGCGGACCGACTACCCGGAGAAAGCCTTCTCCAAACCCTGGGACGGCTATCCGGCCTTCAAACGCCATGCCCTGGCGCACTTGCTCGCGCCGGAGACGCGGCTCGCCGTCGCGGAGGACTTGCGCGCCGGGCTGGCAGCCGAGTACGTGCGGCTCACCCGCGGCAGTGCCGCGAATGCCCGCGCGCCCGCCCCCCGCCGCCTCGGGCGCCCGCTCAATTTCCGCGCCTTCGCCCACGCGCCCACCTGCGAGCAGGAGGTCGTCCAGCTCTTCGGCGCCGTTGCCGGGGACCTGGGGTTCGAGATCCTCGCCACCCGCACCCGGTTTCCGGATTGCGAGGCGCGGCGCGCGGTGCAATCGGCGCCTCCCGCAAGCGTCCGGCGCGGGTTGCTGGCGCCTCCCGCAAGCGTCCGGCGGGGTTGGCAGCGCTGCCGCATCGAATTCGAGCACGACAGCCGCGACTTCAAGGCGCACGGCCATCCCCCTTCGGGCTGCGACCTGATCGTATGCTGGCGGCACACCTGGGCGGGGTGTCCCGTGGAAGTGCTCGAGCTGGAATCCGCCATCCAAAAGCTCGGGGGGTGGCGCTGAACCGTCGGTAGTGATCCAGTTTGAATTTGCAGAATCGAAGGGGAATGCCTATCCTTCGCTAGAATGGCGGTGGTGCGGCCACTCTCCATGGAGGCAATATGCCAACATTCGACTCCAAAGACGTCGCCAACACGATTTTGGATCTTGGAGATGTGCGGGGAATTCCGCTTGATCCAATGAAGCTTCTCAAGCTTCTCTTTTTTTCGCATGGCTGGCACCTAGCCTTGATAGGCGATCGTTTGGTCAATGAGAATGTTCAGGCGTGGGGATTCGGACCTGTGATTCCCTCCGTCTACCATGAGTTCAAGAGTTTTGGGCGTGATCCAATCAAGCTCCGGGCATCTCGCTTCGACTATGAACTGAAGGACATGGTGGAGGTGCGGATTCCAGAGAATGAGGAGACCAAAGACTCACGAGCATTGATTCAGCGTGTATGGGATGTCTACTCCTCCTATAGCTCGATTCAGCTTTCAAACATGACTCATCTGCCAGGATCGCCTTGGGCAGAAGTCACAAAGGACCTGCCCAAGCCGTTTCCACGCGGCATCGTCATTCCAGATGAATTGATTCGGTCTTATTTCAAGAAGGTTGCGGAGCGAGGACATGCCGCCCGACAACAAGCTTGAATCGATCCGGCCTGATGACCCAAACGTCTCAACTCTTCCCGATCCGCACACAGCCGAGGAGGTGCTCAACGCACGCGCGCAGGCGCACAAGCATCAAATGAAAAAGCTGCAACTCGACATGGGTGCGCTGGGCAGGTTTCTTGGCTCCCCAGCAAATATTCCTAGCTACATTGCTGGCATTCTAGCGCTGGCCAGCTTTATTGCCGGAACTGCGTTGGTATCAATTCCTGCAACGCGCGCTCAGAGTCTCGTGATTCAATCCTGTTTTGGAATTACAACCTTGGCACTTGGCTATTTGTTCGGGGTTGGAACAGGACGAAAGGGTGATAAGTGACTTTGCTTGAGCGGTCTGGCATCATGGGGAGGAACGATACTCTATCCATGATGGAGGGACCATGCCACCACGGAAACGACCGACAGATCAGAACCAACTCGCCAAGCTGTTGGTGGATCAAGTAACGGGCAATGTAGCTCCGAACCGTGAAACCAAGCCAGAGAAGAATCCCGCAGCTGTAGCCCTGGGACGTCTTGGGGGATTGAAGGGAGGAAAAGCGCGGGCCAAGAATCTCACCGCCAAGGAGCGAAAAAGGATTGCAGTGAAGGCGGCCCGCGCAAGATGGGATACTACTCGCTAGTCAATCATGAGCCCACTTGAGACACTATCCGGCCCACCCCGGTCCGCTACTCAGGCTTGCTTTCTGCATGTAACCTGATAGGTGCGGGTGGAGGCGATCGCTTGAGGGTGCCCTTTGGCGGTAGGGGGAAACGCAGATTGGAGGCACCATGAATCTACAACCAGCCCAATTGGTGCTGCGCTGTTACGCGCAGCGAGATGGCGATCAGTGGGTTGCCGTATGCATGGATCTCACCTTGGCCGCCCAGGCGGAGTCCTTCGCCGAAGCGCGCCAGAAGCTCCATAGCCAAATCGCCGAGTATGTATTCGATGCCGTCGCCGGCGAGGATCGGCAATTTGGCGATCAGTTACTGCCCCGGCGTGCGCCGCTGATCGAATGGGCCCGGTACTACAAGTACGTCACCCAATCCCGGCTTGGCCTGCTCCGCGAAAGTATCCGGCGCCTGTTTACTGAAATCTTGCCGCTGCAACCGCTGCGCACAGCGTAATGTCCGGGCACTATCCGCCCCTGACCTACCGGGACGTGCGCACGATCCTGCGGAACCTGGGGTTTGCGCCACGTCCCCGCACCGGTACATCCCATGAGCAGTGGTGCAAGACCGTGGACAATCATCTGTACAAGGTCACAGTGGATGGTACCAAGGCGCCGTTCTCCCAAATCCTGATTCGGTCCATGGCCGCCCAAGCAGGCGTGAGCAAACGGGATTTCTACGCAGCGCTTCGCCTCTGATATCCCGCCGGAAGAGTACGCTTTCCATTCAAGCCTCATCTTCTGCCTTTGTCTGCGCTTTGATCTCGACCGTTCCTCCCGCCGTGTTCTTGTAGACGAGCTCCAAATTCTTCACGAGAGCATCGAGCCGCTTTGCCCGTTCTCGTGCCCTCCAATCCGAATCCGCGGCTGGTAGCTTTTGAAGCAGCCCCGAAATTGGCGGATCAATGTTGGATTCCATCGGCAACAAGGACGGCACTGTGGCCATGGCGCGAAACGAAGCCCCCCGCAGGGTGGGGAGGGGGCCGGGGGAGAGGTTCCAGTGAGCCGGGTGTGTGGTGTAGGGGCGCGCTGCTGCGCGCCCTTGCACTTGGGCCGTGTAGGGGCGCATCGCGATGCGCCCAGGCAGTGGGCAGTTCCCCCCTCCCCAAGCGCCGGACGCTTGCGGGAGGCGCCAGCAGCACAGTGGGGAGGGGCTCGGGGGAGAGGTTCCGGGGGGCCGAGCGATGGGGCTCGGTCACGCCCGCCAGCAACGCCTGGGGAATCGGAAGCCCCCCACAGGGTGGGGGGTTGGGGGGATAAGCAGTTGGCACTTCCGGAACCCGGAACCCGGAACCCGGAACCCGGAACCGTAGTTAAGACGCCTTGGAGGACTTGGCCCGCCACGCGTCGCTGATGGCCTTCAGGTCGATGCGGCCCTGTTCGGCGAGGGTCTGGAAGCGGCCGACCAACTGGCGGCGCGCCTCGTCCACGGTG
>JBGPEV010000076.1:0-8691 GCA_041482995.1 bacterium
ATAACTGCACAATCAATGTCCCAGGCTCCGTGCCACATTACCAAGCCCTGTGCGGGTTCGCGGACACAAGAACGGACATTCCTTATGTAGCCGTCATTAGTTCCGGCTTCTGCTCAAGAGTGCGACTGCCTTCTTCACGCCGTCTCTGGCGGAACCCGTGAACTCAATCGCCTGCATTCCCTTGGAGGCAACGACCTCATTTATTCTGGACCCAAAACTTGCGGCAACGATCACCTTGATTCCCCTTGCCTTGAGGAAGTCGATAGCCGCGATACCGGCGTTCCCCCGGTCGTTCTCGTACGGATATGGAAGCGCCTCCAGTAGGTTTCCTTCCGTATCAAAGAACAGGAAGAAGGGACTCTGGCCCGGCCGACCAGAGACGGTGGCAGATACCGTCGTCCCCTCAGCGGTGATTGCGATCACTTCCGATGGATGCTGTTGCGCCAAAGCCACCCCGGCGCCCGCGAGAAGCAGGGCAGCAAGGGTCACACGAATGATGGTTCTCATTGCGCTCGTAGCCCCCTTTCGTTCCGATACTGTCGATTGATGCGTTGCCAATTGGAATGTACCGTAGGATTTGGTGCGGGTTCGCGCCGCATCGATCCGTCTCCAATTGCCGCTGCTTTCTGCGGAGCTTCTTTGTCGAGCAGTGGCTGCCGGTAGGCTGTCAGCTGGGTTGCTGAGTTCCCGTCGCCAAGAGCCGACCGGATGGACACACCCTTAGGCCGCCTGATAGAGGCTGTCCGCAGCCAAGCGCGAGAGGCCTACCGCCAACCGAACGGCCCGCCGGGATAGAAGCCCCCGCCCTGGCGCAGTTTTTCCCAAAGGTCCTTGCCCATGATCTGCTGCGCCTTCGTCATGGCGTCGAGCCGAATCTCCAGCATCTGCTTCCTGGTGCCGTTCATCGCGTCCCAGGCTTTCGTCGAAGCCGCACGGTCCAGGGGAAACTTGCCCAGTGCCTCCTGGTAGGCCGAAAATTGATCTTCCAGGGTCGTATCCATGCTCACGAATTTGCGCTGGGTTTCAACGGAGAGGTCCCGCAATTGACTGCGCTTATCCTCCGGAAGTTGGCTCCAGGGGCCGTAGCTGCCCCATCCACCCCATCCGGGGCCACCTCCCCATCCTGGTCCGCCGCCCCAACCCCACATCATTCCCGAACCCCATCCGCCAGACGCGGCCGGGCCGCCCCACCCGTAGCCGGGCGCCCAACTCGGGGGGCCATAGCCTTCTGGAGGAGCCGCCCACGTGGGGACTGCGATGAGCAAGGTCAATAGGGCCAATAGCACTATGCGTTTCATGGGATGATTCCTTTCCACGACGTATCCGCCCTTGGCGCGGGCGGTGACGCAGCCAGCCGTTCGGCTGGTGGAAAACCACACTCCATTTAAGCGCCCGCTCGTTACGCCACCGCATGATTGAAGTCATGCGAAAGGTGACCCTTTGAGCAGGATTCCCCCGTCGCTACGGGCGATCGCGCCCTCGGCTTCGAGCTTCGCGAGCGTGCGGTAGAGAGATTCGCGAGTGAGCCCCAATATCGCCCCCAGGTCCTGGAGATCGCCTTCGATCCGCATGGTGCGTCCCGGCGCCCCCAAATGGATCCACAGATATTGAAGCACGCGCTCGCGGGCGGATCGGATGCTTCGCAATTCCAGGTAAGTGCGGAGGGCCTGAAGCTCGTGCGCCTGCCGCAGGCAAAAGCTTCCCATGCGCCGGGTGCGGCTCGCAGTGCGGCCAGGAATTGCGGCTTTGGATAGGCCCGCACCTGGGACTGGACGGCGGCAACGCCGTCGCAGTGGTAGGCGTCGGTGAACAAAGTAGATTCGGCGAACAGTTCGCCGTCGCGGGCGGTGTGTAGCGCCACCAGGTGATCGTCAATCGTGCGCCGAATCAGCCGCAGCCGTCCACCCAGGACCTCGAAGACGTGGGAAATCGGGTCGCCCTGGTGAAACAAGTACTCCAGCCTGGCCAGTTCGCGGACGGTGCCAAGCCGCCTCACTTCGCTTAGCAAGCCTTCGGCCTTCCACATCACTCGCCTCCCGGGACGGTTGCCGCTTTTGCACTCACCCGATTCGAATGTTGCAGCATGGGAATGAAGCGATTGCAGCCGATTCCGCCTATTGGGGGGTGACGCTGGAATATACGGGATCGGCCCGCGTCGACGCCCAGGCATGATCTCGATCATATTGGCGGCCATCGAAACAATTCGGGCCGAGCGCACCAACGACTTAGTGCGGCAGCCACGATTTGTCGCGATGCCGCACGGCCCAGAGCGCAAGCGCCGGGATGACGATCCATTCCAGCAGGGGAGAAAGCCCGGTGCCAAGAACGGGCAACCTGGGCATGAGGCCGGTATAGGCCCAGGTGTGCCGAACCTCGACGTTGACCCATTCACTGTAGACCGTGAACCCAAGGCCGAAAGCGACGGTGGAACTGGCGACGCGCCAGAATGCCCGTTCCGGCCACGCGTCATCGCCGAAAAGCGCGAGAGCGATACCGAGCGAAGCGGCTGAAACTAGAAGATCCCCGCCTGTTCCATGGGCGAGCGCGAGTGCCAAGTGCCCAGGAGTCCCATCGCGCCAGATGGTGTAGAGGGGAAATTGCGCAACCTCCCACACAAAATTGCCGATCCCAATCACGAGCAAGTACGTTCGGATCGCCGACAGCCAACTTCTTTGAGCCACCTGCCTTGTTGGCATGCGCATGGGCTTGGTCTTGAGGACCGCAACGTCAATCGGTTCAAAACGGGTCGACAACTGATATTAGAACAACGCGCTGAATCCAACGATACCCCCACCCGCTACCGACGGTGATTGTGCAACTTCCACTGCGCTTCGTGCCCAATGGCCTTGGCGAATTCGGGCACCTTGCACCGTTCCGCTTCGCCCGGGTCGACGGCGCCCGATGGCTGCGCGATGACGAGATTCTGTGCCGCGAAAGGCCCGCTGGATCCGGTCCGGTAGACCCAGTTCGTGACGCCGACCACGAGCACCGCGAACAGCGCCACCACCGCAATCTGACCGAACCTCATGCCCGAAGCGACCCTGGGTTGGACCTCGCACGTCCCACCGGGGCAGAGTTGCGCCTGCTCTTTGTTGAAGAAGTTGTAGACCTTGCAGCCGATGCAGATGCCAAAGGCGGCCTCGAAGAAGAGCAAGGTCAGACAGAGTGCGCAGACAATGACGTTGATGGGACCAATGATGTTGTTGATCACCACCAGGTAGAGCATCGCCAGGGCCCGCACAAACCCGATGCCCCAGGCAAAGCGTTTTTGCGGAGCGCCCACCCATTCCGGTTGCTGGCGAGCCACCATCCACTGCCCGACGATCAGGCTCGGAGCGAAGCGCGGGTTCACGAAGATGCGAACGGTGAAATTGTAGGGATGATTGACCACACGTGTGTACTCGAATGGCGCCATGAAACCGACGCGCTCTGCAACGCAGCATGGCCATTTCGATGGCGGTAAATCTTGGATGTTCTCACCCGCGACAGCTTCCTCTGCTGCATCGTCTCGTTCCTCCGCAATCCGCTTGAGCTTGAGACAGGCGCCGTTTAGCCGTGGCGCTGCGCAGACTCGCCCGTCCCAACCTGTATCGTGCCAAGGAACGCGGATGGAAATGTGGCGAAGCGGAAGGTTCATCAAGTCACTCCACCGATGATAAGGACTAGCAGTCGCTCAGTCTACTTCTCCAGCGCCAGGATGTTCGGCGACGGAGGGGAATCCGGCGCTGCTCAACCTTCGCCTGCGCTCGGGATGGGCACGTCGTCCGCAGCGCCGGTTTCGCCGATCAAGCGGATTCCGATGCGCGTCAGCTTGACGAGCAACAGCAGGCCGCTCGTGAGCGCGAGCACCCGCCCCGCCCGGCCACTGGCGATGCTCCGCAGCGCCAGGCCGGCCAGCGAGGTTCCAATTGACCAGGGGGTCGCCGTTTTCACACTCGTGCCCAACCAACTCAGGCTGCCCCCGATGGATTGCACCTCGCTCTGAATCTCGAGCCGGTGCAGGGTCGACCGCGCTTGCAGAACCTGCTTGCGCAGCGCCAGTTCTTCCAGCCGTCTATTCATCCCGCCTCCCCAGCGCTTCGAGGTCCTTGGTCAACTCGTGCAGGGAGGCCGCGAAGGGGAGCGGGCTGGCGCGCCATTTGCGGCGCAGCGCAAGCAAGGCCCAACCGCCGATGCCGAAATACAGGCAGGTCACTCCGACGATGGCGGGGAGCCGGTAGGTCTCCCAAAACACCGCCACCACGACGAGCGCGGCCAGTTGCAGGGCCAGGGAAAGGAAAAGCGCCGCCACCACCGCGAGGATCAGCATGCCCTTGCTGCGCTCTTTTGCCTCCGCGATTTCGAGCGCCAGCAACTCCGCCCGTGTACGGATCAGCGCGAGCAGGCTGCTGCCCAGCCCGCGTACCGAATCGATCAGATTCGCCCCGTGCGCGGGCGAAGAGCCGGGAATTGCCATCGGCTTACCGGCGGTTCAGCAGCAGTCCGACCACGACGCCCAAGCCGGCGGCGATCCCAATCGCCTGCCAGGGATGTTGATGGACGTACGCATCGGTCGCCTGGGCGGCCGCCTTGCCTCTATGGACCACCGCCTCCTCCAGGCGCGCCAGACGCTCCCGGGCCGCCTTCAGGTTCTGGTCGATGCTGGCCCGCAATGCGGCCGCCTTTTCACCGCCTTCGCTGGCCAGGGATTTGAGCAGTTGCTCCGTATCGCTGGCAACCGCATTGAAATCGTCAAGAAGCTTTTGCTTGGTGACTGGGGCTGTCGATTCGTTCATGGGAGTCTCCGCCTGGATGGTTTGCCGGTTCCCGCAAAGCGCCCGGGGGCGTCCAGGGCCGCCCGTGCGGTGCGTAGGCGGACCCCGCCCATGTTCTATTGTACTCGATGGAGCCTGCCGGGGGATAGCCATTGTTCCGCGCGGCGCGGGTTCCGGCCTCATGGATGCTCACATAGGGCCTGGGTGGTCCCCCCACCTGGCAACTGGGGGAGGAGTTCTCCAGCAAACGCATGGCCTGCCGGGGCGCAGGGCTGAGGCAAAGTCCGGCCATCGTCAATGCTTCGGTCCAGTGGGGCGGCGTCTGCCAGCCGCCGCCAAACGGAGATCTTGGGGAACGGACTCTGCGGTCGCCATCTGGCGGCATGCCGCCGCCCGGTCGTGGGTCACTTCCCAGTCGAACAGCGGATTCCTCGCAACTGCGCCCGGAATGACAACGTTGGTGTCACCCCGAGCGCGGTTGCGAGGGGTCTGCTTCCCAGCGCTCAGCGTCCAGGCATACTGACCCACTACCCGCCGCCCTTGTGACCCAGCCGCCAACTCGGATACAAGTGAGGAGGCGATGCCCTGCGCCCGGCTGCATTCACCGGTCACCTCTATGAGCCATCCCTCCACGCAACGGCAAACGGCGCCTCCCGCCCGGGTCACGGTGCTGATTCCGGCGGCAGGGAGCGGGCGCCGCATGGGCGAGGCGCTCAACAAGGTGCTGCTGCCCCTGGCGGGCGTCCCGTTCATCCGGCACACGGTGGAGCGCTTCCAGGCCCACCCCCGCATCGATGCAGTGGGGCTGATCGCCCGCCCGGTGGATTTCCCGCGCCTCGACGACGTGTTCTGGGACCGCGCGCGCTGGGGCAAATTGCTGCCTTGGATCGGCGGCGGGCGGGAGCGGCAGGATTCCGTGCGGCTGGGGCTGCAAACCCTGGCGGGCGATCCGCCCGCATGGGTGCTCGTGCACGACGGCGCCCGGCCGCTCTGCTCGGCGGCCCTGATCGACCGGGTGCTGGACGCCCTGCAACGCCATTGGGCGGTCGTGCCGACGGTGCCGATTCAGGATACGGTACGCCACCGCGGTGAGCGCAACGAACATGCCGGAGAGGTGGTGGACCGCTCGACACTGTTCCTCACCCAGACGCCCCAGGGGTTCCATTGGCAGGTGCTCTACGACAGTCACGTGAAGGCCAAGGCCCAGGGATTGCGCAGCACCGACGACGCCCAGTTGGTGGCCCTGGCGGCGGGAACCGCACCCCACTCCGTCACCTGGGTGTTGGGAGAGCGCCGCAACGTCAAGATCACGTCCCCCGCCGACCTGTCGCTGGCGGAATGGATTCTGGGGCAAGCGGATTGGGGATTGGAGGGCAGCTAAGCGCGGGAACCGCTGCCCCGCCCGTAAAGATCGAGTTGTCTCAGTGGGTCGGCGGTCCTGCGAACGGCCGCGGCAGATTCCTCATTTCATTCGGAATAGCAATGTGCTGTCATTTCGAGCCGTGCGCGGCGTCTTGCCCCGAGCCCCGCGCGGAGTCTACCCTTGAGCCCTTCGCTGCGCTCAAGGGTTGACTCCGCGACGGGCTCAACCGCACACGCCGCGCGGGGCTCGAGGGCAGGCTCCGCGGGAAATCGGTTGCTCGCGGCAAGATCAGAGAGCACCCCCAAACGCTCTCCACTTGACAGACCGCGGGCGGATACGGTGTGCTGGCACGCAGTGCGTAGTGACTTGATTTCTATTTACATTTGCCTTCGCCCGGCTGGGCTTCGGAGGAGTGACGCGACGTGCCGTGGAACAAGCGGTTGAATGCCGCCGTGCTGGGCGGAATGCTGGCGATCGGATTGCTGCTCGGCACGCCCAGCCTCGCCCAGCAGACCGAGGCCCCGGCCCCGGCTCCGGAAGCGCCGGAGCCCAAGGAGGCAGCGCCCCCGGAAGCGCAGGCGCAGCCCGCGCCGGAGGAACCCGCCCAGCGTGCCCGGGGACGCCTGCCCCGCAAGCCCCCCCTGCGCGCCGCGCCCGCCGAACGCCCCGCGACTCCCGAGCCGGCCAAGCCCGCGGCGGATCGGCCCGGTTCGCCCAGCAAGACGCCCGCCCGGGTGGTCGACGCCCAGGGCCTGATCGAGATGAATTTCCGCAACGTCGACGTGCTGAACTTCATCCAGATCATGTCCCAGGCCATGAGCATCGCCATGGTGTGGGATGAGCGGGAGATCAAAGGCAAGATCACGCTGGTCTCCCCCCGCAAGTTCACGAAGGAGGATGCGTTCCGCATCTTCGAGACGGTGCTGGACATGCAGGGCTTTTCCATCGTGCGCAAGCCCGATAGCCCCGTGTTGCAAATCATCCCGGCCAAGGACGCGGCGCGCTTCCCCACGCCCACCCGCACTGAAGGCACGGGGCAGAGCGAGGCCAACTACTTCGTCACGCAGATCATTCCCCTGCGGTTTGCCGACCCCAACCAGATCCGGGTCGCGCTCGCCAACATCATGTCCCGCACCGCGGCGCTGGCCGTCTACGCGCCCGCCAACGTGCTGATCCTTTCCGATACCCAGGAGAACGTGCAGCGCCTGATGAACATCATCAAGGAGTTGGACGTGGCGCCGGGGGACGTGGAGTTTGCCATCGTGGCGCTGAAGTTCGCCTCGGCCCGGCGCTTGGCGGGGTTGCTCAAGGACATCTCCGGGCCCTCGGCCACGCCCGCCGGCCCGGCCCGGCGCGGCGGCGCCCAGCCGGGGCAGCCCGCCGGGGGGATTCCGGACGTGCGCGTGGTGGCCGATGAGCGCACCAACTCCCTGGTGCTGGTGGGCGATCCCTTCGGCGTCGGCAAGATGAAAGAGCTGATGGCGCTGCTCGATGTGCCGGGACTGGCGGAAGACCTGGGCATCCGCGTGTTCACGCTGCAACACGCCGATGCGGAGGATTTGGCGAAGATCCTGCGCGAAGTGCGCATCCGCGAAAGCGGGGCGGGCACGGGAGGGCCGGAGGTGCGCACCAGCCCCGCGCCCATCGTGACGCCGGGCGCGCCCGGCGCGGGCGGCGGCGTTGCGCCCGGTTCCACCACCGTGACGGCCGACAAATCCACCAACTCCCTGATCGTGTTCGGCAGCGCCGAATACATCAAGACCATCGAACAAGTGGTGAAGAAGCTGGACGTGCGCCGGCCCCAGGTGTTCGTCCAGGCGCTGATCATGGAGATGACCCTGGAGAAGAGCCTGGACCTGGGCGTGCGCTGGCAGGCCAGCAGCCAGGCTGGAGACGCCGTGCTGGGCGCGGGCAATCCCAACGCGGCCCCCCAGACGCTCACCGACGCGCTGGGCGGCGGCACCGGCGCGGCGATCGGCATCCTGGGCAACGAGATCAACTTCCAGGGCCAGAAGTTCGTCTCCTTCTCGGCCTTCATCCAGGCCACGCGCCAGGACCAGGACCTGAACGTGCTGGCCAACCCGCAGATTCTCACCCTGAACAACGAGGAAGCGGAGATCAACGTCAGCCAGGTGATTCCCGTTTCGGCCAAGGTGGTGACCAACATCGCCAACCAGACCACCACCGAGTTCGAGTTCAAGGACGTGGGGGTCATCCTGAAGATCAAGCCCACCATCACCGGGGACGACAAGGTGCGGCTGACCATCAATCAGGAATCCAGCAGCGTCGCCGCCCGCCAGACCACGATCTCCGCCACGCAGCAGGCCATCACGACTCTGAAGCGCAAGATTTCCACCCACGTGCTGGTGGATGACGGGAGCACCATGGCGATCGGCGGGCTGATCCAGGATCAGCAGGTGGAAACCGAGACCAAGGTGCCCTGCCTGGGCGACATTCCCGTGCTCGGCTGGTTCTTCAAATCCCGCAACGAGTCCGTGCGCAAGACCAACCTGATCGTTTTCATCCGGCCCCAGATCATTCACACCCGCGAAGGCGGGGCGGCAGCGACCAACG
>JBGPEV010000077.1:0-8663 GCA_041482995.1 bacterium
ATGACAACTCCCTCCTCCCGAAGAAACCGGTCCTCATTGGCTGCACGTTCTTCTGATTTCATCCCCGCGTGATAGGAGAAGGCCGTCACGCCCTTGGAGCAGAGCCATTCGGCGGTCGCCTCGGTCTTTTTCCGCGAGAGGCAATAGACAATGCCGGACTCCCCCTTGTGACGGGTACTAATGAAATGCAGCAGTCTGTCCCGCGCACTGGGCTTGGGCTGCTTGGCCTGCACGCCATACCGGATGTTGGGGCGGTCGAAGCTGGCCACGTAGATCTGCCCGCCGCGCAGGTCCAGTTGCTCGACGATGTCGTCCCGGGTGCGCTGATCGGCGGTGGCGGTCAACGCGATGCGCGGCACATTGGGGAAGCGCGCGTGCAGCTGTTTGAGTTGGCGGTAATCCGGGCGGAAGTCGTGCCCCCACATGGAGACGCAATGGGCCTCGTCGATGGCGAAGAGCGAGAGCGGGACGCGGGCCATCCGCTCCAGGTAGCCCTCCAGGAACAGGCGCTCCGGGGCCACATAGAGCAATTGCACCTGGCCCTCGCCCACGGCCCGCTCGATGCGCGCAGCCTCCCCCGGCGGCAGGGCGGAGTTGAGGGCCGCCGCCCGCACGCCCGCCTGACGCAGGGCGGCCACCTGGTTGTGCATCAGCGCGATCAGCGGGGAGACGACGACGGCCATGCCGCGCCGGCAGAGCGCGGGAATCTGGTAGCAGAGGGACTTGCCGCCGCCCGTGGGCATCAGCACCAGGGCGTCGCCCCCGGCGACCACGTGGCGGATGATCGCCTCCTGCTGGCCGCGGAAGGCGGTGAACCCGAACACCGTGCGCAGGATGTTCTCGGGGTCGCCCGCGGAAGGATTCACGATGCGATCCTCAGCCCGCCGAACCGGACATAGTGGCGGAAGTCCCGATCCAGGGTAATCAATGGCACATCGTGGTTAATGCAGGATTGCGCGATCAGAGGGTCGGCGATGCCAGCTTTCAAGCCGTTTCTCAACAGCGCGGCCCGCAGACGTCCTGCCCGCTCCCAATAACCGGGAAGGATTTCCAGGATGGGAAGGCCAATGACGTTCCTAGCGCCCGGTTCATCCAGCACGGGGCTGCTCAGCACCTCCATCGGAGCAATTGGCGGAAGAACGAGCTCTCGGGACTTGATTAATCCGGTCAGGCGGTCTCCGCCCGGCTGGCCCTTCAGATAGGCAACCATCGCGCTGGTATCTGCGGCAATCATTCACGAAGTCGCTTCAAATCCTCATAATCCATCATATGGGGGTACTTGCCTTTCATCTTGAGCAACCCCTGATAGGCTTCCCTGGCTGCGACCAATTGAAGTCCCAACTTGACCGTTTCGGTAATCCCCTTGCCGCTTTGCTGCCGCGCCTTCTTCAGCAGGTCTACCGGCAAATTGACCGTCACCTTTTGAATCTTCTCGACCGCTTTCATTGTCTCCTCCTTGCCATATCCAAGACCATACACCGATATGGTGTCAGAACAGAGGCGGCACGCCACCCATGCCTGGCTTTACCTCGACGGCTCCTGGCCCCCATCCGCCTCCGCGCGGTACTTGCGCAGCAGCGCGAGCGCTTCCAGGGCGGCATCCACGGCCACCGCCAGCAGCAGCCCATAGGCGGCGTTCTGCAGACCCGGATGGCCGCGCAGCCAGCCATAGCCAGCCCCCGCCAGAAAGGCGACGAGTGGCCAGAGCGGATTGCGGAACATGCCCCACGAGACCTGCCAACCGACGTAGAGCACGCACAGGGAGACGCCCAGCTTCACGAACCAGTGGGAGTCCCACCCGTAGCCCACCGCACCGAGCACGGGGCCACTGGCTGTGAAGATCGCGAAGTAGTGGGACCAAGTGAGCTTCATTGCCCCTCCGCTAAGCCGGGCTCCGGCCTGAGGGCCCGATTGCGAACTGGGCGCCCCATTCCCTGCGGCAATTCCCGCCCGCTATTTCTTCAGCGCGTTGATGAAGTTCGAGATCAGATCGACCGGGATCGGCAGCACGGTCGTCTTCGATCCGCTCATTTCCGAGAGCGTTTGCATGAAGCGAATCTGCACCGCCACGGGGTCTTGGGAGAGCGTGCGCGCGGCGTTGAGCAAGGACTGCGCGGCAATCTCCTCCGCCTGGGCCATGATCACCTTGGCGCGGCGTTCCCGTTCCGCCTGCGCCTGGCGGGCGATGGACGCCTGCATGTCCTTGGGCAGGTCCACGTCCTTCAGTTCCACCAGGGAGACCTTGATGCCCCAGGGGTCGGTCTGGGTATCGAGGATTTCCTGCAACTGGGCGTTGATGTGCTCCCGGTCCGAAAGCAGTTGATCCAGGTCCACCTGTCCCACGACGGCCCGCAGCGTCGTCTGGGCCAGTTGGCCGGTGGCGTAGAGGAAGTCTTCCACCTCGATGATGGCCTTGAAGGGATCCACCACGCGGAAGTAGTTGACCGCGTTCACCTTCACCGAGACGTTGTCCTTGGTGATCACGTCCTGGGGCGGAATATCCAACACCACCGTGCGCAGGGACACGCGCACCATGCGGTCGACCAGGGGGATCAGCAGGATCAGCCCCGGCCCCTTCACCCCGATGGCGCGGCCCAGGCGGAACACGACGCCCCGCTCGTATTCGGGGAGGATGCGCACTGCCGCGAACAGAACCCCCAGCACGATGACAATCAACGCTCCGAAGCTGGTCAACATGGTTGCATCTCCTGATTGGGAACCGGTGGGTGCCGGATGGGCGGCAGAGAGCGACCGGTCAAGTGGACGGTCCCGCGCTGGGCTGGGCCGCCGGCCGCGCAGGCGACTGCGTCTGCGCGCCGTCCGGGGCCACGTCCAGCAGCAGGCCGTGGACGGCCTGTACGATCACGCGCGTGCCCGCCGCAATCGGTTGGGCGCTGCGGGCCTTCCACAGTTCCCCGTTGACCAGCACGCGGCCGGGTTGTCCCGGGCCCAGCGCTTCCCGCGCCAGGGCGGGCTGGCCCACCAGATTGGACTGGATCGAGCGCGGGGGCGCCCGCAGACTCTTCCACAGCAGCCGTCCGATGAACAGGGCGATCAGCCCCAGCGTGGTGACCGTCACCGCGATCAGGCCCCGGTTGATGGTCAAGTCCGTGGCGGACTCGTCGAGCAGGAACAACGAGCCGATCACGATGCTGGCGATGCCCCCGATTCCCAGCGCGCCGAAGCTGGGCACGAACGCCTCCGCCACCAGCAGCCCCGCCCCCAGCAACATCAGGCCCAGGGCGCCGTACCGCACGGGCAGGGTCTGCAGGGCGATCAGCGCCGTCAGCAGGCAGATCGCACCGATCACGCCCGGCGCGATCAAGCCGGGGTTGGAAAATTCGATGTAAAGCGCCACCAGGCCCACAATCAGCAACAGGAACACTAGGTTCGGGTTGCTCACCATGGAAAGGAAGCCTTGGGACACGCTCATGTCCTGCTCCACCACCGGACGCCCGGCGGTGTGCAGCGTGACCGTGCGCTCCTTGCTCAGGCGCACCACCCGGCCGTCCAATTGGCGGATCAGATCCGGAATGTCGTCGGCCAGCACCTCCACCACCTTCAACTCCAGGGCCTTGGTGGACGTGATGGACTTGGAATCGCGCACGGCGGAGATCGCCCATTCCGCGTTGCGTCCCCGCAATTCCGCGATGGACTCCACGAACGCCGCCGTGTCGTTGACGATCTTCTCCCCCATCACCTTGTCGTCGCCGCCGGCGCCGAAGAGGGAAACGGGGTGCGCCGCGCCAAGATGGGTGGCCGGGGCCATGGCGGCCACGTGGGAGGCCAGGGTGATCATGGTGCCTGCCGACGCCGCCCGCGCGCCTGCCGGGGCGATGTAGACCACGATGGGGACCGGCGACCCGAGCAGCAACTGCACCACGTCCTTGGTGGCGTCCAGGAGTCCGCCCGGGGTGTCGAGCTGGATGATCAGCGCTTCCGCCTGGGCCGCCGTCGCCGTGTCCAGCGCCGAGCGCAGATAACTGGTGGTGGCGGGGGTGATCGCCTGTTGCAGGGTGATCACGTGGATCGCCCCCGGCAGGGCCGCGCCGGCGGCGGGCGCACTGGCCCACCCCGCAAGGAGCATTCCCAGCGGCAAGATCCAGACGATCGGAGCACGGTTCATGGTTCTTCCCGGCGATGGGTCACGACGATACCTCCATGCTACCAGGATCGGGCCGGGCTGGGGATGGGTATTTGGGCGGCTCGACCCCGCTCACGAGCGCCCGGCGGAGCACCTGCGGGGCGGGCGTCTTGCCCGCCCAGATCGCATGGGCGGGCGGGACGCCCGCCCCAACCCACTCTGACTCGCGATCTGGGCAACACAACCGCCACACTGGACCCCGCCGGTGTTGGGCCGGGTCGGGGCGAGTGGCGGTCGCCCAGAGTGCGACGCGCGGTTTGACCCCCACGAAACGCCGGCGGCCCGACCCCTCCCTTTCGGGAGGAACCGGGCCGCCGGAACCTGCGCGCCCCAGGCCGCTAGGTCAAGGCTTAGCGCTTCATCTGCACGAGGTCGCCCAGCATCTCGTCGCTGGTGGTGATCGACTTCGCGTTGGCCTGGAAGGCGCGCTGCGTTTCGATCATCTTCACGAACTCGGTGGAGAGGTCCACGTTGGACTTCTCCAGGTTGCGGGAGCGCACTCCGGCGAAGCCGGCCTCGCCCGGGCTGCCGTTGATCGGCTTGCCCGAGGTGAGCGACTCCTCGAACTCGTTGTCGCCGCGCCGCAGCAACCCATTGTTGTTGACGAATCGCGTCAGCATGACGCGGAACAGGGGCCGCACCTGGCCGTTGTCGAAGTTCCCGGTGATCGTGCCGTCCTGGCCGATGTTGATATTGTCCAGCGAGCCGGGCTTGCGGCCGTCGGCCTCCACGTTCAGCACTTTGTTGCTGGCGTGGAACTGCGTGACGCCGTCCAGGCCGGTGCGCTGATCGGCCGGATCGAGCGGGTTGGAGCCCGAGCCGAAGTTCAGGCCGATCACCTGCGGATTCACCGTGAACGGGATGGTGATTTGCGGCACGCCGACGTTGGGGTTCACCCCGGCTTCCACCAGCACGGGCGGGCCGGGCGGGATGATTTGGCCCTGCGGACCCACCTGCCCTTGGCCGCCCTGCACGAACGTGCCGTTGGTGGCCCCCAACAGCCGTCCGTTTTCCGTGAAGCGCATGAATCCGCCGCCCACGGCGATCTGGTTTTCCGGGCTGCCGCCCACGTCCGCGCCGTTCACCACGGCGTACCATTGCCACTGGTTGCGCCCGCCCGTGCCGGGCACCGGTTGGCCCGTGGCCGGGTTGATCTGCGGCGCCGAGTCCGGAATCTTGCGGAACACCATGTTCACCACGTGCTCTCCGCCCCGCTCATCGATCACCGTGGCCGAAGAGGAGAAATTGTACATCTCCTGCTTCACGTTGGTCGGATCGAACGGCACGCCGGGAGTCGGCGAGTCGGAGTTGAGGTTTGCCGCCAGCTTGATCCCGGAATTGTTGGTGCCGTTGCCCGTGGGCACGGGCGGGTCGTTCAATCCCACCACCTTGGCCCCGTGGGCAAAACCGGTTGGCTCCTTGGATTTGGGATCGATGTCCCGCACCATCACCTGATGGCCGGCGTGGCTCACCATGAAGCCGTCCTTGTCGAAGCCGAAGTTGCCGGCCCGCGTGAAGAGCGTCCGGCCCGCTTTGTCGCGCAGGGCAAAAAAGCCGTCGCCCTCCAGCGCCAAGTCCGTGATCTGGGTGCTGCTCTCCAGGCTGCCCTGGGAGAAGATCCCCGACACGCCGCCGATGGTGACGCCCTTGCCGACGCGGTCCGAAGTGCCTCGCACGCCCGTGGCGAGCAGGTCCTGGAAGCTGGTGCGGGTGGCCTTGTAGCCGGTGGTGTTCACGTTGGCGATGTTGCTGCCCACGACGCTCATGGCCTCGCCGTAGCTGTTCAAACCGCTCGCGCCTGGATATAGCCCGAACATAAAACTCCTCTTTCAATCGAAAGCGAATGCGGTGCGTGGGTTAGGCCCGATGCGCGGGCGTCCCTGGCCCTGTTTCTTCCCGGCCCCGCCACAACGCGGGCCCTGGGCACTTCCCTGTCCTGGTCTCGGGCACGTCCATGTGCGCTACCGTTGCGGCGCGGGTATTCCCGCCGCGCCTTTTGAAACCTTTCCCGTTATTTGCGGCGCGGCTCCAGATACGGCGGCGCCGGTTGCAGGCTCTCCTTCAACGGCAGCGGCTGCATCGCGCTGAACAGCCGGTGCGACTGGTTGGAGAGTTCGATGATCTCGCGGGCGTCGATTTCCTCGCCGTTCACCTTCAGGAACGGCCGTCCGTTGTCGAAGCGCACGCCGGAGACCTTGCCCGTCATGAACGTTTCCACCGGCACGGGTTGGGCGTCGGCGGACTTGGCCGTGACACTGTAGTGATACGTGCCGTCCAGCACCGTGTCGCCGTCCTTGTCGCGCCCATCCCAGTTCACGACGTGGCTGCCCGGGCCCCGCCCGCCCAGATCCAGGGTGCGGACGGTCGTGCCGCCGCCATCCACGATGTTGACGCGCACGGTCTCCGCCTCGCGCGGCATCTGGAAGCGCAGATCGGACGCGGCGCCCTGGGTCACCCGGGCGGCGCCGCCCTTCACCGTCACGTCCTTGTCCAGGAACGCGTAGGCGTTGGAGCGGGAGAGATCGCCCTGGGTCTTGCCCAGTTCCCCCAGTTGCTTGTTCACGTTGATCAACTGCTCCAGGGAACCCATGCTGGTGAGTTGGTTCATCATGCCCTGGGAGTCCGTCGGATTGAGCGGATTCTGGTTGGTCATTTGGGCCATCATCAGCTTGAGGAAGTCCTCCTTGTCCAACTTGTCCTTGCCGCCCTCCGTGGGGCGGCTCAGGGAGTTCTGCAAGGAATTGGTGGCCTGCCTCACCTGACTGCGGGCGTCGACTTGGCTTACGTCCACGGGTCAACCCTCCTTGGTGTTCCGTCCGCCGTGACTAGGCGTAGATACTGACGTTCGAATTGCTCCAGACCGCGCGGGGTGCCACGGCCGCCGCTTCCTCGCTGGGCACTGCACGACCGATGCCAGCCACTCCCGCCGCCTCGGAGCCCTGCCGTCCCGACTGCTGGGCGAACTCGGAGTTGCCGCCCTGGCGGACGTCGACGTGCAGCGTCTGGCCCTGGGCCAGGTTCTCCTGTTGGAAGCGTTCGCGCAGTTGGCTCATGTTGGCGTCCAGCAGGTGCTTGGCGGCGGCGGTATCCACCGTCATCTCCACGTGCAGGGCACCGTCCTTCTGGGTCACGTGCAGCTTCAATTGGCCCAAATGCTCGGGTTCCATGCGCATCGTGACTTCCTGATGGTTGTTGCGCAGCAGCCAGCGCGCCTCCTGCACCACCCGGTCCACCATCCGCGTATCCGGGGCTTGGCCGTGGGTGGGCAGGGTGTGTGGCGGGTCCACCGCCTGGGCGGCGCCCGCCGCGCCGGCAGCCGCCGGCGGGGTGGCGGTGGCCGGTGCGCCTTCCAGCGCCTTGGCCGGCATGTCCTTCGCGAGCACGTCCTTCGCGGGCACGTCCTTCGCGAGCCTGTCATTGCCGGCCGGCGCCGGCTCGTTCGGCATTTCTTGCGGGGCCGGTTCCAGCGCCTGCAGGGCCGCGGCCACTTGCGGGGTCGTGGCGGTCTGGCCGCCAATCTGGCTCAGGAACTGGTTGCGGGCCATGGCCGAGCCCTGGGGCGCGCTGGCCACATCGGGCTTGGCGGCGGCGTCGCGGGCGGTCTGGGCGCGCTTGCTCAACTCCACCATCGCCAGGGCATCCACCACCAGCACGGGCTCGGGCTTCACCTCTCCCTCGGGCGCGACGGAGCGTTCGCGAATCGCATTGCGGCCGTTCAGTGCGGCGGCCGGATCGAGGGGCTGGGCGTAGCCCGGGGGCGGTGCCGCGCCCAGGGCGGCCGCCACTTCGGCCTCCCCTTGCCCGTGGGGGCTCATGCGATAGGCGGCCGCGCCCAGTTGCACGTTGACGGAGCGGCGGGCCACCGACTGCGCATTGGATTGGGCAATGATGTCCTGCGCCGTCATCACGACGCCGGGCAGGATCATCGCGCCGGCCAATTCATCGGCGCTAGGCGGCTGGGGTTTGGCGTGGGTCAGCGCCTTGTCGTGGCCCTGCTCCTTGGCCAGGCCCTGAATCGTCTCCCCTTGGGCATCCCTTGCCGCGGTGCGCAGCGTGGGGGTGGCAGATTTTGCCGTGGTCACGCCGGCCTTCTCGGGTTGTTCTGGCGGTGCCGCGTCCGTTTCGGCCGGCCGTTCGTTTCCAGACTCCAGGCGCGCCGTGGGCCCGTCAGCGGGCCGGTCGACGTTGGGCTGGTCGACGTTGGGGCGGTCGACGTTGGGCTGGTCGGCGCTAGGCTGGTCGACAGCGGGCCGGTCGGCGCTGGGCCGGTCGGCGCTGGGCCGGGGCCGGGCCGCCTCGCCATACACGGCGCGAGGTTGCGGCTCTACCGGGCTGATGGGCCGATCCAGCCGGGCCAAAGCCTTGGAAGGTTCCCGCCGCGAGGCGGTATGAAGAATCCGGTTGAATTTCTGATCCTGCGCCTGTCCTGCGGTGCCGACGGCCCGCTCATCCTTGGCGGCCAGCCGGCTGCTGTCGATTGCAGCGATCACGAGGTCCTATGGGAACAGAAAAAGGACCG
>JBGPEV010000078.1:0-8587 GCA_041482995.1 bacterium
CGCGGTACAGTTCCGTTTGGGCGAGCTGCGCTTCCAAGGTGAGCGGACCCCGCTTGCGCAGTTGGTCCAGCACCTGGGCCGCCCCCGGCCAATCCTGCCGCTGGCGCCGGGAATCGAGCTTCTCGAGCAGGAAATCCAGGTCCTCCGGCCAGTTTTTCAGTGAGACATCGGTCAAATAGTCCGCCCGGCCCAGCCGGCCTTCCTTCTTGACGATCTTGATGCGCAGCAACTGCGCTTCCTTCGCCGTGGGATTGATGCGCAAGGCCTCGTCCAGGGCCGCCTCCGCATCCCGCAGCGCACCGGTCTCGAACAGGATGCGCGCGCGCTCGTACCACGCCGGGAAGAAGCGCCGCTCCCGCCGGATGCATTCGTCCAGGGCGCGGAAGGCCCGCGCCGGCTCCCCCAGCAGGGCATGGGCGCGGGCCATGGTCACATAGGCCGAGAGCAAACTGGGGTCGAACTGGATGGCCTGGGTCACGATGGTGAGCGCGCGGAAGCGCTTGTCTTGTGCAAGGTAGATCTCCCCCAGCAGCGCCAGGATCACGCCCTGGGCCGGGGCCAACTGGTCGGCCAACAGGGCCTGCTGTTCGGCCTCGGCCAGCGCGCCGCGCCGCAGCAGCGTGCGGCCGAGCAGCAGCAGCACCTGGGGATTGTCCGGTTGCTCCTTCAGGCGGCGCCGCAGGACGGTCTCGATTTCCTGCAACGAGGCCGGGGCGGCGGCCTGAATCTGCGACTCATTGGGCAGGCTGGTGGAACAGGCCGCCAGCAAAGCCAGGGCGGCCAGCACGGTGGCCATGCACAGACAGACGGCCCTGACGGGCCTCCCCAGGGTCGTCATGATCCGGGTCCTTTTACGATCGGGATCGAAACGGATTCGGAGGCCGGCCCTTCGTTGCCCAATTGATCCACGAGCCGCAACCGGTACTCGACCGATCGCGCGGCGGGATAACTGAACGAACTGGGTTCCGGGCCCATCCAGAACAGGCCGGTGAGCGGCTTCGGGTTGAACGGCAGTTCCGGCCAGGCCGCGGGAGGCACACGGCGGTAAAGATTCACATGGTACATCAGGTCCTGGTCCAACTGGCCTCCCGTGGCGGTCACCACGTGGACGATCCGCTCCCGCCGCGCTCTCCAGTAGAGCCGGATGGCGGGATTACCGTCCGCCCCCAGCGTCTGCGGCCCCACGCGCTCCCAGAGCAACTCCTGGGATGGAATGGTGCCCACCGCATCGAGAAACACCGGCGGCGAATCGGTGCTGAAGCCGCCGCTGAACTTGACGCTGACGCGCACACGCCAGGTGGCGGGAGGTCCCGACGGCGTGAAACGATAGACCGTCGCACCGGGGTCCTGGATCAATTCGGGCGAATCCGGCGGCAAGGCCAGTTCATGCTGATCCAGGGGATTGCACTCCGCGCAGCCCAGCGGCAGACGGGCCACGGAGAGCCGGTAGGCCACCACGCCTTCCCAGCGCGCCACCAAGCGCGGGGAAAGGGGCTGCCAAGCGACCAGCACCTGTCCGTCCCGGTTCCAGATGCGCAGACCGGGCGGCGGCGGGATCAGGCGGCTGAGCGGCTGCGGCGCCGTGCGCAATCCGCAACCGGCCACGAGCAGCACCAGACCCGCCGCCAAGGCGGCCCCCCATGCGCTCAACGCGCCCGGCCGGCGCGCGCGAATACCGTCCCGGGCCGCGCGCCAGCGCGCCTGCCGCAGCCCGTTTGTTGCACCCACACTCACCGCGCCCGTACCCCCAGTTGTAGACACTGCCAACCCAGGTATCGTAACACAATTCTCCGCCGAACCCCGCCGCGGGAGCCTGCTTCCCCGGGCGGCAGCCGGCCGCCACCCCGGCGGAGCCGCGTGGGCACCCGGATCGGACGCGGCACGGATTGGACCGCGGAGCCTGGAACGGGCAGGCGGGACGACGATTATGTTCACCCGCGGCGGAAAGATGGGCGAAATGCCGCGTGCCGGGCCGCGCGCGGCAATTCCCCGCTACCGGCCCGGCGCGAAAATACGATAGACTGCGGCGTATCCATTGCCCCGACCCCGTGGAGATGCACCATGAAGCCACTCAATCCGGAAGCGTTATCGTTCTTGACGGTGCACGACCTTGGCATGGACAAGGAGTCCATCAAGCTCTCGTTCGCCAACCATATCGAATACACGCAGGGGAAGGACCAATATTCCGTCACGCCGCTGGACTGTCTGCACAGCCTGATGCTCTCCGTGCGGGACCGGATGTACGACCGCTGGAACAAGACCCAGCAAGAGTATTACCGCAGCGACAAGAAGCGCGTTTACTACCTCTCGATGGAATTCCTGATCGGGCGGCT
Source organism: bacterium (assembly GCA_041482995.1). GTDB lineage: Bacteria > SAR324 > SAR324 > SAR324 > JACQKK01 > JBGPEV01. The sequence continues at coordinate 2,334 of JBGPEV010000078.1, forward strand.
GCTGCATGCCAGCGTGTTCAATCTGGACATCGTGGGCCCGACCCGCCAAGCGCTGGAAGAACTGGGCCTGGACCTGGCTGAAATTTGCGACCAGGAATGGGAGCCGGGCCTGGGCAACGGCGGCCTGGGGCGGCTCGCGGCCTGCTTTCTCGATTCCATGGCCACCCTGGGCATTCCCGCCATCGGGTACGGCATCCGTTACGAGTACGGCATCTTCCGGCAGGCGTTGTTGAACGGCCAGCAGGTGGAGCATCCGGACAATTGGCTGCGCTACGGCACTCCGTGGGAGACCGCCCGCCCGTCCCAGTTGCACCCGGTGCGCTTCTACGGGCGCGTCACCCAGCACACGGACCGCGAGGGGCGCCTGATCTCCCGCTGGGAGGATTGCGAGGAGGTGATGGCGCTCGCCTACGACGTGCTGGTGCCCGGATACCGCAATGAGCGCGTCAACACCCTGCGCCTCTGGTCCGCCAAGGCCACCCGCGAGTTCGACCTGCGGTACTTCAACCATGGGGACTACATCCAGGCGGTGCACGACAAGAACCTCACGGAAAATATCACACGGGTGCTCTACCCCGACGATAGCCGGTTGTCGGGGCGGGAATTGCGCCTGAAGCAGGAGTATCTGCTGGTCTCGGCCTCGATCCAGGATGCCCTGACGCGGCACCTGAAGACCCACGCCGACGTGCACCGGCTGCCCCATACGGCGGTCTTCCAGCTCAACGACACCCACCCGGCCATGGCGATCCCGGAGCTGATGCGCATTCTGCTGGACGACTATCTGCTCGCTTGGGAAGAGGCCTGGGCCATCACCCGGCGCTGCTTTGCCTATACGAACCACACCATCCTCCCCGAGGCCCTGGAGAAATGGCCGGTGGAAATGCTGGAGCGCATGCTGCCCCGGCACACGCAGATCATCTACGAGATCAACCGGCGCTTCCTCGATGAAGTGCGCGCGCTCTTTCCGGGCGATGACGAGCGCGTGCGCCGCGTGTCCCTGGTCGACGAGGGGCCGCCCCGGCAGATGCGCATGGCCAACCTCGCCGTGGTGGGCAGCTTTTCCGTGAACGGCGTCTCGGCGCTGCACACCGAGCTGATCCGCACCCGGCTCTTCGCGGATTTCAACGCCATCTATCCGGACCGTTTCAACAACAAGACCAACGGCATCACTCCGCGCCGCTGGCTGATGCAATGCAACCCGGAGCTGTCCGCGCTGATCACCGAGGCCATCGGCGACCGCTGGGTGCGGGACCTGGACCGATTGCAGCAGTTGGAATCCCATGCCACCCATCCGGAGTTCCAGCAGCGCTGGCTGCGGGTGAAGGAGACCAAGAAGCAGCAGTTGGCGGACTGGACAAAATCGGCCCTGGCCATCCGGATCGATCCAGCAAGCCTGTTCGACGTGCAGGTGAAACGCATTCACGAGTACAAGCGGCAGTTGCTGAACATCCTGCACGTGATCTCGCTCTACCACCGCTTGATCGACGGCAAGGTGGCCCACCCCCAGCCGCGCACGTTCCTCTTTGCCGGCAAGGCGGCGCCGGCCTACGACATGGCCAAGCGCATCATCCGCCTGATCGTGGAGGCGGGCGCCGTGATCCACGCGGACCCGCGCACCAAGGGGCTGCTGCAGGTGGTGTTCCTCCCCAACTACAACGTCTCGCTGGCGGAGCGGATCATGCCCGCGGCGGACATTTCCGAGCAGATTTCAACGGCCGGCATGGAGGCCTCGGGCACCGGGAACATGAAGCTCTCGCTCAACGGCGCCCTGACCGTCGGCACGCTGGACGGGGCGAACGTCGAAATCCGCGAGGCCGTGGGGGCGGAGAACTTCTTCCTCTTCGGGCTCACCGCCCAGCAGGTGCTGGAGAGCAAGCGCACCGGCTACCGCCCCGCCGAATTCCACGAGAAAAGCCCCATCCTGCGCCGCGTGCTGGATTCCCTCATCCACGGGGAGTTTTCCGGCGGTAGTACGGAGCTGTTCCGGCCGATCGTGCACGCCCTGCTGGAAGGCGGCGACCCCTTCATGGTGCTGGCGGACTTTGAAAGCTACTGTCTTTGTCACGCGGGGGTGGACGCCGTGTACCAGAACCGGGAAGAATGGGCGCGGCGGTCCATCCTCAACGTGGCCAAGATGGGCCGCTTCTCCAGCGACAAGACGATCGCGGAGTACGCGCGGGGCATCTGGTCCGTCCCCGTGGACGGCGCGGGCGGCAACGGCCATGGCGATTGACCGGCGCCGGGCCGCCCCAGGGCGCGCCCGGAGGCGCTCCGCCCGCCCACCGCTTACGTGCAAGGATAACGCATGGCCGACGATTGCGTGTTGCTGGACGTGCGCGGCGGACACGCGCGCCTCACCCTGAATCGGCCCGAGCTGCACAATCCCCTCGATGGAGAGGTGGTGGACCGCCTGGACGCCCACCTGCGGGCCCTGGCCGCGGATGGGTCCATCCGGGTGGTGACCCTGCGCGGCGCCGGACCCTCTTTCTGCGCCGGGGCCGACCTGAAGCACTTCCTCGCCATTCTGGACGACGCCCAGCGCATGACGGAGTTCATGCATCGCGTGCAGGCCATGGTCGAGCGCCTGGCGAATTTCCCGCGCCCCGTGCTGGCGGTCGTACACGGCTTCGCCCTCGCGGGCGGGCTGGAACTGCTGCTGGCCTGCGACCTGGCCCTGGCGGCCGAAGACGCGCAGATCGGCGATCAGCACGCCAACTTCGGCCTGATCCCCGGTGCGGGGTCCACCCAGCGCCTGCCGCGGCTGCTGGGGGAGCGCAAGGCGAAGGAGTTGATGTATCTGGGCAGCCGCCTGAGCGGCCGGGACGCTGCCGCGCTGGGACTGGTCAACAAGGCCGTGCCCAAAGAGCAACTGGAGGGGGAGGCCGAGCGGTGGGTGGCGGTGTTGCGGGAAAAGAGCCCCCGCGGGCTGGGCTACATGAAGGATTGCATCCAGATGGCGCCCGCCGTTCCGCCGGCGGCCGGCTTGGCCTACGAGACCGCGACATTCCTGGAATATGCCCGCCTCCCGGACCTGCGCGAAGGACTGCAGGCCTTCCAGCAGAAACGCAAGCCGCGCTTTTGACCGCATGATGGCCCGCACTCCGGCACCCTTCCGATCGCTTCCACGGCCGCTCCTGACCGGCGCGGCGGCCCTGTTGGCCTGCGCGGTTGCCACGGTATGCCTGGCGCAGGCTCCCGGCGCGCCCAAGGCGGCGCCGGCACCCAAGGCGGCGCCGGTACCCACGTACCGGCCCCCCGGGGGTCCAACGGGCTTCCTAATGCTGGCGGCGGGTGACCTGCGCGGAGAGATCAAGCCGTGCGGGTGCAGCCCACAGGGGCAAATGGGCGGCTTGCCCCGCCGGCTCACCTACCTGAACCAGCAGCGGCGGCAAGCCCGCGAGCCCATGCTGCGCGTGGACCTGGGCAACAACTTTCCGGACCCCTCGCCTCAGGGCCGCCTCAAGGTGGCCTTCATCCAGACCGTCCTCAAGAAGGCGAGCCTGGACGCGATCCTGCCCGGACCCAACGAGCTGGCGCTGGGTCTGCGCACGCTCGACCCGGGCCTGCCCTACGTGGTGAGCAACAGCCCCGACGCGGCGCCGCTGGCGGCGAGCCGGCTGGTGAATCTGGCGGGCCGGCGCCGGGTGGCGATCCTGGGCTATTTGTCCCCGGAGCAGGTGTACCAGGGCCTCCAGAGCGCCTTCCGGCTGCTGAGCGTGGATGCGACCCTGCTGACCCGCTGGAAAGGGGAACTCCGGCGGGAGGCCGCCACGGCCGCCGTGCTGTTGTTCCGCGGCAGCGATGCGGAGCTGGACGTGCTCGTCAAGAGCGGGTTGTTCAACGCCATCCTGGTGGGAAATCCGTCCGGGGATGAGTTGACCCAAGTGACCACGCGGCGCGTGGGAGACAGCGACGTGCCGCAGGTGCCCACCAAGGGCCAGGGGGTGCTGCGGCTGCGGGTCGGTTCAACCGCCCGGTTGCCCACGGCCGAGGTGGATTGGCTGACCGAGAGTTATGCCGACCATCCGGAAGCCGTGGCCGCGCTGGCCGTCTACGATGAGAAGGTGAAGGCGCTGTTCTTCCAACAGGTGGCGGCGGAGGAATCTCACCGGCAAACCTCGCCCTACGCGGGCGCGGAAGCGTGCCGGGATTGCCACCCGCCAGCCTATGCCATCTGGAAGGCGGCCCGGCACTCCCAGGCGCTCGCCGAACTGCGGAAAGTGGGCAAACAGTTCGATCCGGAGTGCCTCGCCTGCCACGTGGCGGGCCTGGGCGCGGGCGGATACATCAGCCAGGACGCGACCCCGGAGCTGGCCAACGTCCAGTGCGAGAACTGCCACGGCCCGTCCAAGGCCCACGTGGACCAGCCCGCGGTGAAGCCGGTGCCGCCGGCGGGGGCCACCGCGCAAGGCCGCCCCAGCGAGGCCACCTGCCACACCTGTCACATGGGCAGCCATTCCCCCGCGTTTGTGTTCGCCACTTATTGGCCCAAGGTGCTGCACGGCGGCGCGGGTTTCACCCTCCCGCCGGGCTCGGGCGGCACGGCGCCCGCGCCGGAACCCGGCTCCGCGCAGTAGCCCCCAAGTCCCATTTGTCGATAGGACGGGCCGGAGCCTGCCCTGAGCCTGCCGAATGGGTGCCCGACGCCGACACCGCAGACGGGCACGGAGGCCCGTCCCACCATTGGGTTGGGAGCGGGTGACAACCGGTCTTGCAGGACGGAGCCGAGCAGGGAACACCCCCCGCCGGAACGCGGCGGGGGGCATTATCTGATGTAGAGGCGCGCTACTTCGCCATGGCGACATGCTTGGCGATCACCTCCGGGAAGCCCCGGAACCAATCGGTCACCGCCACGAGCTTGCCCTTGCGCACCTGATAAATCTGCACCCAGCCTCCGCCTTCATGATCGGATGGCGACAGGTTCAAGGGAGGCAGCATCCCGCCGAGCGTGAAGTCGCGGATCGTCTCCATCGCGTTCTTCACGTCGTCGGATTTGATATTGGGACCCTTGCGCTGCACGGCCAACTGGATGGCCCGCGCATGCACGGCCGCGATCAGCACGCCGCGGTTGTAGTACACGCTGATTTCCATGCCCTTGGGCGGATCCTTGCCCTCGTCCTTGTACATCTGCTTGATCTCGCGGATCACGTCGAAGTTGTCGCCCACGCCGGCGAACTCCAGGGCCTGGTAGCCTTCCGCGTTGTTGGCGCCGGCCACCTGCAGGTCCGATTCCGCGGCGCCCCAGACGAAGCCCACCATCCGGTCGCGCGGGAAACCCACGCGCGTGAACTCCTTGATACTGACGCCCGGCGCCTTGCCGAACAGGTGGGTGATCACCCAATCCGCCTTGTATTGTCGTGCGATGTCCAGCACCTGGGGCCGCATTTCCACCGCGGGGGGCGGAACGGCGTAGGTCCTCAGTTCAAAGCCCAGTTGTTTTTGCAGGTCCTCGAAGATGGGCAGCGGCTCGCGGCCGGCCGGATTGTCATAGTACAGGTAGGCGATCTTGGGCTTGCCCGGGCCCTTCCAGCGGTCCATCACGAACTTGACCGATGCGCCAGCCTGCGACCAATAGGTGGCCGCGATCGGAAAGACGTAGGGGTATTTCCTGCCGTCCGTGGCCGCGGATGTACCGAACCCCGGTGCGGTGCCCAGAATCTGGTCGGACGTCAGCTTGGGCGTGAGCGCGATGGTGTGGGGCGTGCCGTACACGGAGATCGTCAACGCGCCCGCCTGCTTGTGCCGCTCATAGGACTCCAACGACTTGGCCACGTCGTAGGCGTGGTCGACTTCCACCACCTTGAGCGTGTGCCCCGGCAGCAGGTTCTTCTTGTTGAAGAGCTTGATGTAGTCCTGGAAGCCGTCACCGACAAAGGGCCCGATGGTCGAGGTCGGACCGGAACGGTCGGTCTGCAGACCGATCACGTACTCGTTGGCCAGTGTGACCCCGCTGAACAGGGCCAAAGTTAGCGCCGTCCCCACTCCGAGGCGCAACGCACGGCCGAAGCGCATAGCTGAGCGATGTGTGCTCATGGTTCCCCCATCGAGTTGAATGATTTCATTTTACCCCGTTGGAACTATACAGAAGACTGGGCCCCAATCCAAATCGGAAGTGGCGGCCGTTGCGCATGCGTTCCCGGCGGACGCGGGCCGCGGCCTAGCCCGGATATTTCACCAAAGGGGAGGCGAAATCCCTTAGAATCCCTGTGTTGACAAGGCGGCAAAGCCTTCAGGGAGGAGGGATTTCGCCATGA
>JBGPEV010000079.1:0-8570 GCA_041482995.1 bacterium
ATGTAGATGAACGCCGTGGCCTGGAACTGCGTCACCTCCTCCCAGAACTTGCTGGCGCGGAACCGCCGGCTGATGGCCAGAGGCACCCCGTTGACGAGGGCCGATGCAAAGGCGATCAGGGCCCCGTTGCTGTGGTAGAGCGGCAGGGCGCAATAGATGATGTCCCGGCCCGTAATCTCCCAGCAGTACTGGCCGAAGGCAATCCCGGCGCCGTACCAGCGGTAATGGGTGATCCGCGAGGCCTTCGGCAATCCCGTTGTGCCACTGGTGTAGATGAGCATCAGCGGGTCAAAGGTCCCGATCGCCACTGGGGGTGGATTGGCCTCGCTGGCGCCGGTGAGCATGCCATTCAGGTCCTGCAACCCGGCGGGCACCGGCACGGTAGCGGGCCAGCGGGTATCGAGCAGCACGTTCTGCGGCCGGATGCGCTCCAGGTTGGGCAGCAGATCCACCAGCCGTTCCAGGCACTCGGCGCCCACGATCAACCGCGTGGCTCCGGAGATGTTCAGACTGTGTGCCAACGCCTGCCCGGACAGGTTGGTGTTGATGGCGCCCGTCACCGCTCCCAGTTTGGCCAAGCCCACCAGGGTCGTCAGGATTTCCGGACGATTCTCCATCATGACCGCGACGGCTTCGCCCTTCTGCACACCCATCGCCATGAACAGGTTGGCGCGCCGGTTGCTGGCCCGGTTAAACTCGTCAAAACTGATCTTTTCGTTCTCGAACAGCAGGAACGGGTCTCCGCCGCGCCGCACGGCCATCTGTTCCGTGGTCTTTCTGACGTTCTGATTCTTCAGGGCCAGCAGAGCCAGGTAACGAAAGAAGAACTTGTAGTAGAGCATGGACATGGGTTTCCCCCAGCAAAGCACGTGTCCGGCGCGGAATGGATAAGGTGAGAACGTTCCCCGCCCCACTGATACGCAATCGGCGCCCCTTCGGCAAGCGGAAGGATCAGGGCAAGTGCAAAGTCATCGGAGGTGCCCAGGGCGCGATTGGTGGGGTGGGCGTCTCGCCCGCCGGCGGCGCAGAGTTGCTGGCGCCTCCCGCAAGCGTCCGGCGCTGGGCGGGCGAGACGCCCGCCCCACCGGACCGAAGGAATAATGATGGCCGGACTTTGCGGCTGCCCTGTTCGCAAGGCCGCCGGGGCGGAAGCGCGTCAGGGCGTGAAGTCGCTGGTCTTCCCGCGCGGGGCGCGGCGGATGCGCAGGCCGGCGTAGAGGGCGACGCCCATCAGCATCATGATCAGGGTGTGCACCTCGCCGTCGAGAAAGTTGTTCTCGAACCATCCCGCCGCCATGGATCCCGCCAGACCGGCGGCGACGCCTTGCAACAGGGCCCGTTCAAAGCCCAATGCGGGCCCCGCCCGCGCGATGCCCTGGGCGCACCAGACGAATACGACGGCCCACAAGGAGAGGTAGGCCGCCAAGCCGAGGATTCCCACCGCGAAGGCCATCTGCAGGTAGATGTTGTGCAGCCCGGCGCTGGCCTTGACCATGAAAGCGTAGCCGCCGTGCAGCGCGGAGACCTGCTGCCGGTAGGGCTCCAGCGCGGGATCCTGGTTGCCCCAGCCGTGCCCCAGCAGCGGCTTGGCCCAGAAGGCCAGCCAGCCTGCTTCCCACAGGCGCAGCCGGTCCACGTCCTGGGTCAACCCCGTGCGCACCAGGCGCCGGACGATGGGCGGAGCGGCCGGGCTCTCGAAGCGTTGGCGCAGCCATCCGTCAGAGAGCAGGGTCACCAGGAGCACGATGCCAACCGCCCCGCCCAGCAGGACGGCCAAGCCCCAGCGGCGGGGCACGCGGATCGCCGTGAGGATCAGCACCCCCACGACCATGCCGAACCAGCCGCTGCGCCCCAGAGAGAGCACCGTCGCCACGGCCGCCAGGGCCGCGCCCGCCGCCCACCACCCGCGCATCCGGCCGGTTTCGGACACGGCGAGCGACGCCAGGAACGGCACGTTGATGAGCATGAACCCGGCGTAAGTGAGGTGATGGGTGAAGTTCCCCTTGGCGTTAAAGGCAATGCCCCCCAAGTAGGGGGTAATCAGTTTCTGCCCCTCCGGGCGGAACCAATCCACGCCGTAGCGGAACTGGATGGCGCCATAGATGGCCATCAACCCCAGGCACACCACGTACACCCGCAGCAGCCGCCGCAAGTCCACCCATGCCAATGCCGGCAACAGGGCAAAGGGCAGAAACAGCCGGTAGTGGTGGCGCAGGTGGTCGAGGGTCGTGAGAAAATCCGGGTTGAGCGCCGCCGAGACCAGCGCCACGCCGGGCAGCAGGAGAAACGGGGCCACCAGCCACGCCGGCAGCCCCTGCCAAGCGGCGGGGCCGGCGCGCCAAAGCTCCGCCAGGGCCAGCACCATCAGCAGGATGATCGACGCTTCATCCCCGGCGATCGTGAACGTGCTGCCGATGAAGAGCGTGTAGGTGAAGAGGCGCTGCCACCATTGGCGTTGGGAAGGGGTGAGGGGCGAACCAGCCATCGAGAACACCGCTTCCTAGGGTGCTGACGCGCGCAGAGAGGGCGCGCCGAATGGGCTCTACTATACCGGCTCCGCCGGCGAACGGCCCATTGCCGCTCCCCCAGAGCCATGGGACAAGGGAATGCTAACCGATTCCCTGCACGATCCCAATCCTGCCTTCCCGCCCTGGTTTCCGCCAAGGGAATCCGGATACACGGCAGGGCAGCCGCGCTCCCGCGGAGGCCGAAGAAAAAGTGGCGGCGGCGGGCCTCCGGGCCCGCCCAGCGTCGGCGGCTTGCGGGAGGCTCCGGCACCTCCGCGCGCGGACGGGCATCCGTTCGGCGGGCTCAGGGCAGGCTCCGGCCCGTCCCACCCGGCAAGGGTTGGCGGTCTTTCCGGCAATGCGGTTGCCCGGCCCAGAGGCGGGATCAATCGACAAATCCAGCCGCCCATGGCATATCGAACCGCGCGCGGCGCACCGCCGGCGCGGGCGGCGCCGCTGGCCGGGCCGTCCTCTCGTATTCCCGCCGGGCGGACGCCTTCCCATGCCCCAGGAGCTCTTGGTCACGCTGCTGGTGTTGCTCGCGGCGTTCCTGCACGCGGTGTGGAACGCCCTGGTGAAGAGCAACGCCGACCGCACATTGACGCTCGGTCTGCTCAGCTCGCTATCGATCGGGGTGGGGCTGGCTTTGATCGGCTTTGTGCCGGTGCCGCCGCCCGCCGTTCGGGGTTACCTCGCCGTGGCCGTGGGGTTTCACCTCGCTTTCAAGATTTGCTTGCTGCAGGCCTACCGCGCGGGAGACTTGAGCCACGTCTATCCCCTGGCGCGCGGCTCCGCGCCGCTCGTGGTCGCGCTGCTTTCCGGCTGGGTGGGCGAGCGCCTGCACGGTGGGGAGGTGTGGGGCGTGCTGCTGATCTCGCTGGGCGTTTTCACCCTTACCTTCGAATTCGGCCTGCCGGGGCGGCAACAGCGGGCGCCGGTGGGCTTCGCCCTGCTCACGGGACTCTCCATTGCGGGCTACACGATGGTGGATGGGATGGGGGCGCGCACGTTTGGGCACCCGCTCGCCTATACGGTCTGGCTGTTCCTCATCGACGGAACGATCTTCTTTGCGGGCGTGCTGGTCCTGCGCTGGCGGCAGTTGGCCCAGGCCGCGCCACTGACGCTGCTCGTGCCGATCGGAGCGGGGTTCATCTCCATGGCCGGCTACGCCATCATCGTCTGGGCCCTGAGCCTGGGCGCCATGGCGCCGGTGGCGGCCCTGCGGGAAACCGGGGTGATCTTCGCGGCGCTGATCGGCACGTTCGTGCTCAAGGAGCCGCTGGGCCGGCGCCGCATATTCGCGGCGGCCTGCATGGCGGCGGGCGTCGTTGCCATCGGTTGGGGATAGGGAGCGTAGGGCGCACGCCCGGTGGAGTCGCCCCGCGATCCGCATTCACCGCTGCGCCGGCCCCCTCCCTCCCGCTTCCCCCCGTTCCGGCCGACTGCCCAAGCCGCGCGCATTCCCGGAGTCAGCCTGGTTCGAGAATCTCCGCGCCATCGGAGTCGGCAACCTTGAGCCTGGCTCCGCGGCTCGATTCCATCAGCCGCCGGCGCATCTGATTGGGGGTCTGCCCAAACCAGCGCCGGAAGGCGCGGTGGAAGTTCGCGACGTTGGAATACCCCAACCGCTCCGCGATCTGGGAATAGGGCCCCTTGCTCGTCTGCAAAGACTTCAGGCATTCCTCCTTGCGGGCCTCATCGAGCAATTCCTGAAAGCTGGTGCCCCGGAGCTGCAGGCGGCGCTGCAGCGTGCGCGGGCTCATCCCCAGCTTGGGCGCGATGACCTTCATCGCGAACTGGCCTTCCTGCAGGTGGCCGCGGATCGTCTCGCGCAACAGATCGGGCAGGTTGCCCTCGCGCGCGGTGCCCGAGAGTTCCTGCTCGACGAGCCGCACGATCTGGCCGCGCTGTCCGGCCGTCGCCAGCACCGGCCGGTCCAGTGCCGGAGGGCCGAATTCCAAGGCATTGACCGATTCACCGAACAACACGGGCAACCGAAAATGCTTTTCCAACTCCGCCCGGTAGGCCGGGGCGTCGTGCTGAAACCTCACTCGCTCCGGGGCCAACGCGGGGTCGGCGATGTTCCGCAGCACCGTGACGATGTGGCACAAGCGGAATTCCACATCGTGCCGGTTGCCTGGCAGGCCATCGGTCATGCGATACTGCAGTTCCGCGGTTGCACCCCGGTCCTCCAGCAGCATGAAGGAAAAACGCCCGGCCTCGCCATGCGGGTTCCAGAACCGCGCCAGCTGCTGCAGCGATTCTCGAACCGTCGGACTCCACATCAACGCGGCGGTGAAGAGCGACAGCATGGGCCGGAAGATCTGGCCGATGTGCAGGGAGAGCAGCGGGTCCCCTGAGCGCTCGATGGCGGATTTCCACAAACGATCCAACTGCGCAGTGGGGGAAACGCTGCCGCCGGCCGAAATCGCGGCATACCGCTTCCGGATCTCGTCGTGCCAACGCAAATGCTGTTGATCAATGTCGTACATGGCCACCCCATGCGGACTATCACTGACCCCCCGGACACCATCTGCGTAGTGACCCGCCTTGTTTGCACCAACCTCGCCAAGTTTCAAATGTTCGAATTGGTCATCTATTTCCCGGCAAATCAAATATCCAATTGCCGTACGCCTCACCTGACCAATGATAAACTAGAAAGATGGTGTCTCTGTGCGAACATTATGGCGTTATATGACAAAAATGCACATTAAATAGGCCAATTTCAATTAGCTTTCGTGGCGATCTTCTAGCACGGAATAACAGGACGGGGAAAGAGGAATTTGTCCGGACATGGAGCGGGACACGCGCTTCTGCGGCTGTACGCACGGCGCGCCAGAGCGCCGGGAGGAATTCCTCCGAGTACGGCGGGTTGCGCCGCTTCATCGACGGCCGGGATGGGCATGCCGGTTGCGATGATGGGAGAGTGGCGAAATCAGAGGGGGGGATGGCGTGGCGTTGACACCTCAGTGGCCGGGGACGTCTCCTCGGGCGGCCGCTGAAATCCGGCGACGAGGCGGATGATCTCCCCGGCCACCCGGTTCATCCCCTTCAGCGCCGTCTCCACCGTGAAGTCCGCCTGGGTATACCGGGGCAAGCGCTGCTCGAGCAGGCGGGTCGCCGTTTCCCGCAATTCGCCCTCCTTCAGCTTGGGGCGGCGCGTGTCCCGTTCGAGGCGTTGCAGGATGTCCTCCAGGCTGGCCTTGAGAAAGATCACCGGCCCGGCCCGCTTCAGGTGCTCGAGATTGCCCGGCGGGATGGCGAATCCGCCGCCGGTGGAGATGACGGTGTTCTCCAGCAGCGCCAGCCGGCGCGCCAGGCGGGACTCCAATTCACGGAAATAGGTCTCGCCTTTGCCGGCGAAGACCTCGGCGATCGTGCAGCCCAGTTCCTGCTCAATAAAGTGATCCGTATCGACGAAACGGTATCCCAGCCGCCGCGCGAGCCGCCTGCCCACGGAGGTCTTTCCGGACGCCATGAATCCGATCAGCACGACGTTCATGGCCGATCGATGAGGGCAGGATGTTTCCCAATTGGCGCACTTGGCCATCCCCGGAGCGTGAGTGCCCGCGGGCCGGCCGCGGTGGAGCGGGCGGGGCTCATGGCTCGATCCATCCGCCTCCGAGCAGCACGTCGCCCTGATAGAATACGGCGGCTTGGCCGGGTGCCGCGGCGCGCACCGGAGTCTTGAAGTCGATGCGGGCCCCGCCGGAGCCAAGCGGCGCAATCCGCGCCGGCGTGCCCTCGTGGGCATAGCGAATCTTCACCACCGTCTCCAGCGGCGCTTGCGCCGGAGGCCGGGAAACCCAGTTGACGCCGCTCACCCGCAGGGTGCTGGTGTAGAGATCGCCCTGCGCACCGAGCAGCACCTCGTTGCGCCCGGGGCGCAGTTCCACCACGTAGAGCGGCTGCTCCGCCGCGATCCCGATCCCGCGCCGCTGTCCGACCGTGTAATAGGGCAATCCCCGGTGGCGCCCCAGCACCCGCCCGCCGGCGTCCACGAAATCCCCGGGGGGCGGCGGGGCGTCTGCCAGCCGCGGCTTGAGAAAGTCCCGGTAGTCCTTGGGCACAAAGCACACTTCCTGGCTGTCCGGTTTGTCCCAGGTGACAAAGTCGTACTGGGCAGCCACTTCGCGGGCACGGGGTTTCTCGTAGTCAGCCAACGGAAACAGCAGGTGCGGCAGCTCGTGCCGGGGCGTGCCCCAGAGAAAATACGTCTGATCCTTGCGCCGGTCCCGGGGCCTGACGATCTCGTGAGCGCCGGTTGCGGGGTCGCGGCGGAGCGCCGCGTAGTGGCCCGTGGCCAGGTATTCGCACCCGTATTCGCGCACCCGCTCCAGCAGGAGGGCGTTCTTCACGGTTTGATTGCACATCACGCAAGGATTGGGCGTGCGGCCCGCGCGATAGCCCTCCACGAAGTAGGAAATCACGCGTGCGTGGAATTCCTCCACGAAGTCGATCACGTAGAAGGGGATTCCCAGCCGGGCGCACACTTGGCGGGCGTCCAGGGCATCGTCGATGGAGCAGCAACTCTTGGCGCGCTTTTCGGAATCCGGCACCTCGTGCAGCTTCATGTGCACGCCCACCACCTCCCAGCCTTGCTCGACCAGCAGCGCCGCGGCCACCGACGAGTCCACCCCGCCGCTCATCGCCACGGCGACCCGCCCCCGCGCCGCGGTGGAGGCGGCGCGGGGTGCGCGGTGCATTCCGACAGGGGCCGTCATCCGGCCTCCGCGGTCAGCAATTTCTGGTCGACCGTGATGGTCGCGCTTTTGTGCAGGCCCTCCAGCCAGCGCCGGTAGGCCTCCGGTTCGCGGTCGTTGACGAGCGCGGCGCGAATCTCCGGCGCGGCCTCCTCAAAGGCCTTCGCGCCTTCCGGCCGGTAGCCTTCCACCCGGAAGATGTGAAACCCGATCTGCGACTGCACCGGCTTGCGGGGCGAGCTCACGGCGCCGACCCGTTTCAGTTCGAAAATCGCCTGCTCCAGTTCCGGCGGCAAGGTGCCGCGTTGCACATACCCCAGCTCGCCGTCATTGGCCCGGTCCGGCGTGATGGAATACTTCTTCACCAGTTGCACAAAATCCTCGTTGCGCTCGATGGACTTCATCACCTTGTCGTACAGGTCGCGGCTGCCCACACAGATGTGGCGCACCTTCACCTCCTCGGCGCGGAAGAACTTGCGCGGGTAGCGGCTGTAGTAGTCGCGCAAATCCTTGCCCGTCACCTGCACCTTGCCGATCACCTCCTGCTGGATCAGCTTCTGGTGCACCAGGCGGCGCTTGTACGCGCGCATCCATTGCTGAATCGTGGTGCGGGCCGACAGCGCGGTCTGACGCAGGTCGTTCTGGTCCAGGGGGGCGATCGTCTCCTGCACCCGGGCGTTCAGTTCCTCGTCACTCACCTGGATGCCGCGGCGGCGGGCCTCTTGGTCCAGCAGCTTCTCGTCGATCATCTGCCGCAGAACCCGCTCCTTGATCTCCGGTTTCTTGGCGGCATCGTTCTGGATGAACGCGTCCCAGCGCGTGAGAAACAGTTGGTAGGCGTTCTGGAACTCCTCGAAGGGAATGCGCTCGTTGTTGACCGCCGCGATGGCATGCACGGAGGAGTCGGCCGAGATCGCCCGCTCGCTGCGCTGGCAGCCCGCCGCCATCAGCAGGGCCATCCCGGCGGCCAGGGTCACGGTGGGCAGACTGCGTGTGCGCATGCTGCGGTCCTTCCCATGCAAGACGCTGGTTCCGGCGGCGCGGCCAAACGGGGGAACCGCCGGCCGGCCATCGGCCGGGTGCCGGTCGAACCCAGTGTACGCGGCGCCGCGACATCCCGGAAGTGTAGCGCGTTCCGGCGGGCCGCACAGCCCCCGGGCCGGGCGGCCGCACGGCGCCCTCACGGACCCGCCAGGCGCCCGTCGATCGCGGCGCGCCAGCGGTTGTTCTCCGCTTCCAGGCGCTCGATCTCGCGCTGCGCGGGCGTGAGCGTGGCGGGGTCCACGTCGGGCTCCACCGGCGTGCCGTCAATCAGCGTGAGGTCGTGGATGGGCGGATTGGGCGGGGGTGGATCGCGTGG
>JBGPEV010000080.1:0-8526 GCA_041482995.1 bacterium
CCGCTGTCCGGCCGCGTGCCGCCGAAGGCCAGGTTGCAGATGATGCCCTTGCCGCAGGCCAGCGCCTTCTCGGGCATGGCCGGGGCGAGTGCCCTGAACAGCAGGTCGCAGATTTGCACGGCCACCTCCCAGCCGGCGGCTACGGCGGCGGGGTGCTGGGCGTGCACGAGGCTGCCCGGCCGCGTGCGAATGTCCACCAGCCGGTACACGCCGTCGTTCACGGGGATGTCCGGGTCGACGAGGCACTTCAGCACGTACACGACGCCCGAATAGGTCTGGGAGAACGTGGCATTGGTGGGGCTCGGACGCTGGTCGGCGCAGCCGGTCAGGTCCACGGTCACGGCACCGCGGCGGATGCGCACCTTCAGCTTGAGCGGGATCGGCTCGTCGGTCACGCCGTCGCCGTCCATGGCGCCCTCCGCGCTCCACTCACCGTCGGGAAAGGTGGCGAATTCCGCGCGCACCCGGCGTTCGGTGTAGTCCAACAGCCCGTCGATGTAGCGGTACAGTTCCTCCGCGCCGTAGCGCTCCAGCATCTCCTGGATGCGCCGGGCGCCCAAGCGGTTGGCGGCCGTCTGCGCGCGGAAGTCGCCGCTGATCTCGTGCACGCCGCGGAAGTTGGCGCGGATGACGTTGAACACGTTGGCGTCGATCTGCCCATCCCGCACGAACCGCACGGGCGGGATCACCAGACCTTCCTGGTAGATCTCGCTGGAGACCCCGATGCTGCCCGGCGCGCCGCCGCCCACGTCCACGTGGTGGGCGATGTTGGCCATGAACCCGTAGATTTGGCCCTGATGGAACACGGGCGTGATGAGGGAGATGTCGTTCAAGTGGACGCCCCCGGTGAAGGGGTCGTTGGTCAGCAACATGTCCCCGGGTTGCAGAGTCTCCCTGCCGTATCGCGCCACGGCCTTGGGCACGATGTGCGCCAGCGAGCCCAGGTGCGAGGGCTGGGCGAACGCCTGGGCCACGGCCCGGCACTCCCGGTCGAAGAACGCGCAGGAGAAGTCCCCGCGCGTCTTGATGTTGGTGGAATAGGCGGCGCGGCGCAGGGTGGCGCCCATCTCCTCGGTGATGGCGAGCAGGCCGTTGCGCACCACCTCGAAGCGCACGGGATCGATGCCCGCGCCCAATCCGCCCACCTCGCGCTGCGCTGCCTTGGCGACCATGCCGGCTGCCCTCCGTTGACTCTTTCAGCGCAAAGACACCACCGGCCAGACGCCTGGTTCCTGCGGACTTGACGCGGGTTGCCGGCGAAAAACCGTCCGTCCGGCGGGCGTCATCCGCCGGCCCGACTATCTCCAATTCACTATACCCAGCACGAAGCGTTTTGCCATGACGAAGGTTAGGATTGTTCCATGACCCAGGTCAGCCAATTAGGCATAGCGGCGCGCTATAGGAGATCATGCGCGCAATATGGCTGGGCGCGAGACCGTTAGCACTCATCAGCAGGAGGGACCGCCATGACGGACACAAAAACCACGTCCCCGAGCAAGCCGCAAGGCGCCCCGGCACTGTCGACCACCCGTCGCACGTTCCTGAAGGGTGTGGCCGGCGCTGGAGCCGCCATCTCGCTGGGGGCCACGCTGGCCCGGGCCCAAGGCGAGATCGGCTTCTGGGCCAAGGATCTTCCGAACGACAAGCTGGTCGAGATGTACAGCACCATCCTGAGGATTCGCTGGCACGAGCGAACCATGGTGGACCGGATGGCCTCCGACCCGAACTACCGCGGTTACAACCACTTCTATGCGGGCCAGGAGGCAGTGGCTGTCGGCGTCTGCTCGACGCTGCGGAACACGGGCCGCTTCGACGAGGTGGACCTGATCTTCAGCACCCACCGGCCGACCGGACACGCGATCGCCAAAGGGATCGACCTGAAGCGGATGGCCGCCGAGAACGACTTTCGCGCCACGGGTCTCAACAAGGGCTATGCCGCGGAGATGCACATTTCCGACAAATCGATCGGTTTCATGGGCGCCGATGGGATGATCGGCCCCGGTCCCGTCATTGCCACGGGCGCGGCCTTCGGCATCCGGGCCAGGGGCAGCAAGCAGGTGGTGGTGAACTTTGGCGGCGACGGCACCTACGCCACGCCCGGCTTCCACTCGTCGTTGAACAATGCGGCGCTGCTGAAGCTGCCGTTCGTCTACGTGCTGGAAAACAACCTGTACCATCAGTACGCCCACTATTCGTTGTCCTGCCCGATGAAGGACATCGCCGACGCGGCGCGGACCTATCGCATCCCGGGCGTGGTGGTGGATGGACAGGATGTGTTCCAGGTCTACAACGTCGCCAAAGAGGCCGTGGAGCGGGCACGGGCGGGTCAGGGCCCCACCCTCATCGAGGCCAAGACCTATCGCTATTACAACCACTGGGGTGCCCCGGGCGTGAAGGCGGGTCAACTCGGCGCCTTCGGGTATGACCCGCTGGCGATCACCTCGTTCCGGCCGGAGCGGGAAGTGCGCGCCTGGATGCAGCGGGACCCGGTCGATATTTGCCGCAATACCCTGATCAACTGGGGTGTGCTGGACAAAGCCAAGTCGGAATCCATCGAGGAGCAGGTGAAGAAGGAAGTGAAAGAGGCATTCGAATGGGCGGACAAGCAGCCGCTCTGCAAGCCGGAAGATGGCCTCAAGAACGTCTTTGTCGAGGGCAGCGTGCCTGCGCGCCAACTCGCCTAGGCGGAATTCGACCGATTGGGCTGGCGATCCCAGCCCCCACCCTGCTTGCACGATGAGGAGGTAACCCCATGGCACGCAAAAGCTGGATGTACGCGGTGCTCGAGGCCGTTCAGCACGAAATGCGCCAGAGTAAGGACATGACCTGGCTGTTTGAACTGACGCCGCCCGTGGCGTCCACGCCAGGCAGGCCGGTGATCAACCTGGAGAAGGAGTTTGGACGCACGCGTGTGGTGAACACGGGCATTGACGAGATGTGGTATGCGGGCGCCACCTTGGGCGCGGGCCTGGCGGGGGTGACGGCTATCACCTACATCCCCTACCAAGGCAACTGCATGTGCTTCCAGATGATCCAGAACCATGCCGGCAAGCTGCACCACATGACCGGCGGGGATGCCGTTGCGCAGGTGGTGTTCATCCTGGAAATGACCGGTCAGACACCCGGTTTCGCGGGTCAGCACTCGGACTACGAGATCGACACCTACTATGCCCACATCCCAGGCGTGAAAACGGTGATCCCGTCCACGCCCGCGGACGCGAAGGGCATGATGGTTTCGGCGATTCGCGATCCGAATCCGGTGGTCTACCTCTATCCCGCCGGGCTGCGGGACCAGATGGAGGAAGTGCCGGACGATCAGTACACCACCCCGCTCGACAAGGCCGCCATTCGGGCAACCGGCAGCGACATCACCATTGTCGGCTCCGGGGGCGGGATGCCGGAGGTGATGAAGGCCACGGAGGCGCTGCAGAAGCAGGGCGTCAAGGTGGAAACGATCGACCTGCGGTCACTGAAGCCGATGGACACCGAGACACTGGTCAAGTCGGTGCAGAAGACCAAGCGCCTGCTCACGGTCGACCAGTCCTACTACACCCTGTGTCCGGGCGCGGAAGTGATCGCGCGCGTGGCCGAGAACGTCGAGGGTGCGAGGTTCAAGCGCATTGCCTTCCCGGATGCGCCGCCGCCGGCTTCGCCCGAGATGTTCCTGTACATGCGGCCCAACGCAGACCACGTGGTCGCCGCGGCCAAGAAGTTGATTGGCTAGGCAGTGTTCCGGTAAAGGGCAAGCCGGGGCGGTGCATAGTCCGCCTTGACTTGCCCGGCCCCGGCGCTATCTCCGCACCGGTACCGCCAGTGCGACCGTTCAGCCCAGGGGCAAGCCGGAGCGCGACCCATCATGGACCCGAATCAGCCTGAAGCCCCTACCTGTCATCAGTGCGGCAAATCCACCTTCCGTGAGGATCGGGTGCGCTCCGCGTTCTGGCACGACGAGCGGCTCGTCGTGATCGAGGACATTCCGGCCCTGGTCTGCAATTTCTGCCATGAGCAGTTGTACGACGACAGCACCGTGGTGCTGATTGACCAGATGCGAGGCCGGGGATTTCCCCCGGAGCAGGCCCAGAGCGAACTGCGGGTGCCGGTTTTCCGCCTCACCCGGTTGCCGGAACGCAAAGAGGAACGATGAAGTGCCGGGAACTTGGGCTCGCGCTCTGCCTCTGGCTGCTGATGGTTGCGCCGGTCTCGGCCCAGTTGGATTTCAATTTCATGCCCAAGGGCGGAAAGGCCCTGCTGATTCAAGTCCTTGGCGACAAGCCCGCTGCCGCCGCCGTGCGCGGGATCACGGAAGCCCGCCGCAGCGAACAGGAATGGCGCAATGCGCTTGAGCCCAAGCGGGCCGCCCTGAGCGAGAAGGAACTGCGCACGTTGGCGGCCTATCTGGCCGTCAACATGCCCCTGTCCGAGGCGGCGCTGCAGGAAGCGGAAGCCAAGGGCGATTGGCAGGCCGCGTTGCCAGCGGATGGACGCGAGCTGGCCTGGGAATATTGCCAGGGCTGCCACTCCTTCTTCTCCGGTTACCTGATGCAGGAACGGAGCGTGGAATTCTGGCTTGGCACTTTCAATTCTCCGTTCCATCGCAAAATCGAGATGAAAGCCAAGGAACGTGAAACGTTCGCCCGCTATTCGGCGGTCAACATGCCCATGAAAATGGAGGATGTTCCGGAGGACCTTCGGTTTTGAGCCTTTGCGGCCCGCGCCACTTGGGCTCGGGATGGGGGAGCGGCAATGCTGCCGCCAGTGTTTTTTCCGGCGGGCCCGTACGCCGCAAGGGCATCGGGCGGGAAAATCCGGATGCCCCCGGAATGCGACAAGGAGACAGCCATGAAGGCCCCTTGCATCGGCATCGGGAGTCTGGTGCTTGCGGCACTGTTCGCCACCGCCCTGCATGCCCAGACCGACGATGTGTTCGCCTTCATCCCCGCGGGCGGCAAGACGCTGCTGATCGAGATCTTGCAGAGCCGCCCGCCGCCCGACGACGCGAAGGCGCTGCTGACCGGCAAGCGCACGCGCGAGGAGTGGCTGAGCCATCTGCAGGGGCGGCGTGGCACCCTCCCCGCGTTGCAGCGTCTCAATGAGCAAGAACTGCTCACTCTGGCCGATTACTTGTCTTTCAACACGCCGCTTCCGTCCGGCGCGGTACCCTCGGACCTGGCCCGCGCAAACTGGGGCAAGCTGCTGCCGATCGACGGGCGTGAGATGGCGCTGGAGTACTGCCAGAGTTGCCACATCATCACGGTGGTGGTGACGCAGGATCGGACGCGCCAGGGATGGTTGGGAACCATGAACAAGCCCAGCCACGTGGAGATCAGGCTGACCAAAGGGCAACGGGAAGCGCTCGCCAGCTATCTCGTGCTCAATGCGGCGATCCCCATCGATCGGGTGCCTGAAGAGCTTCGCGCCGGCGGTGCCTCCTACTAGCTCCAAGCCGGGCCGGCCCGCCTCGCATGCGCCGGAAACCGCGCCTGCACGGCCGGCCCGTTGGGAAATGAAGGACAGGCCCCATGCTCTTTACTTCCCTTGTCTATTTCCCTTTTCTGGCACTGGCGCTGGCGGTGCACGCGCTGCTCCCGGCCGAACGGCGTTGGGCGTGGCTGTTGCTCGCCAGTTACGTCTTCTACGGCTGGTTGGCCCCTTCCAATTTGCTTTATCTGGGTGGCGTGACGGTGCTTGCCTTCGCGTGCGGCTGGGGCATCTCCCAAACGCGTGCGCCGTTTCTGCGATCCATCCTGCTCCTCGCCGGGCTGGCCGCGGTGTTGGGGCTGCTGGTGACCGCCAAGTTCTACGACTTCCTGGCCGGCGAATTCGTCCGCCTGGGGGGCTGGGCCGTGCCGCGGTTGGATCTGCGGGCCCCGGCCGGACTGTCTTTCTATGTGTTCTCGGCCGTCAGCTACCTGGTGGATGGCTACGCCGGCCGAATGCCACCGCAACGGCACGCCGGCCACGTGGCCCTGTATCTGGCGTATTTTCCCAAGATCTTCGCGGGCCCCATTGAGCGGGCAACGGCCTTTCTGCCGCAGGTTGAACGCGGCTTGCGGCCCGCGCCCGCACAGATCGTCGCCGGGCTGCAACGGGTGGGTTGGGGGCTGTTCAAGAAGGTGGTGATCGCCGACAACCTCGCCCCGCTGGTCGACAAGACGTTCTCCATCGCAGCCTTCGCGTCTCCGCTCGAGCTGTTACTGGCGGTGTATCTCTTCGCATTCCAAATCTATTGCGACTTTTCCGGTTACACGGATATCGCCATCGGAACGGGGCGGTTGTTTGGTGTGGAGTTGATGGAGAACTTCCACAGGCCCTACTTGGCACCCAGCATCCGTGAGTTCTGGGCGCGGCGCTGGCACATTTCGCTGGCGGCCTGGTTTCGCGACTATCTCTACATTCCGTTGGGCGGCGGTCAGCGCGGCAGAGCCCGGCAGTTCGTCAATGTGATGCTTGTGTTCGCCGTGAGCGGCCTTTGGCACGCCGGCCTTGGGTACGGCGTCGGCTGGACTTTCCTGGTTTGGGGGGCGCTCAACGGCGCCTACCAATGGGTGGGGCTCGCAACGGCCCCCGTGTGGCGGTGGCTGGGCGGCCGGTTGCCGCGCGTGCGGGAGAGCCGCGTGCTGCTCCTGGCCAGGGTGCTGCTCACGTTTCACTTGATCGCGGTGAGCTGGGTGTTCTTCCGGGCGGCGTCCATCGATCAAGCCTGGTCGATCCTGCAGCGCATCGCCATCAACCTAGGCAAGCTTCCGGCCATCGTGACGCGGTATCCCTTCACCTCCGATCACTTTCTCGCCGCGGCGCTGATCGTCCTGCTCATCGGTATTGAGGTGCTCGACGAGCGCCGCTCGCTGTGGGTGCGCCTGGCCGAGGCCCCCACGGCGCTGCGGTGGATAGCCTACTACGCGGTGATCTTCGCGTTGTTGTTGCTTGGCCGCTGGCAGGCGCGGGAGTTCATCTACATGCAATTCTGACGAGGCGGCGACGACTTGCGCCCCTGTCACATTGCGGAAGCGTTTCCCCTGGCGTGGGCCGTCGCGATGAACGGACTGGGCAGAAGGGCGTTGCTGTTCGCCGTCATCGGCACGCTGCTCTATGCCGGCGCGTACGGCGTCTCGGAGTGGCTGCTGTATCGCACGGGGCATTCCAACCCGTTTTTCAAGCTGAATGCGGCGAAAACCCACGAATTCGATTGGGTGATTCTGGGGGCTTCCCATGCCATGCCGTTCGACTTTGCCGATTTCCAGGCCACCATCGAGCGGCAGACGGAGTTGCGGGTCATCAACCTGGCAAGCCCTGGAACCGGTCCCCTTTACAACCGATTCGTCCTGGAGCAGTTCCTCCAGGAGAATCGTGCCCGCAGCCTGCTCTATGTGGTGGACTCCTTCGGCTTTTACTCGGTGCAGTGGAACGAGGACCGTTTTTCCGATGCCAAGCTGCTGCGGCGCACACCGTTCCAGGGGGCCGTGGCGCGCCGGTTGTTCGCCTATGCGATCAATGAAGGTATCGATCCGAGAGCCCTGTTGGACTATGTGACGGGATTTTCGAAGATCAACAACCGCGAGCGCTTTCAGCGCGATGTCTGGGAGGGGGAAGCCCAGTTCGAAAGAACGTATCGCCCTTCCCCTGCGGCAAGCCGCAAGCGCGTCGAGTATCTGTTTCCTTCGAAAACGCCAGATCCGGCCGTTCTGGCCCGGTATGTCCAGGAATTCAACGAATTGGTGGAACTGGCGCAGGTACACGGAATTCAGGTCGTGGTTATCAAGACCCCCATTCCGACCCTGTTCCGGGATCTTCTGCCTGACGAACCCACCTTCGATCGGGTGCTGTCGCGGGAGCTTGCCGGGCGTGGGGTCCCATTGCACGATTTCTCGGGGCTGCCCACCAAGCCGGAGGAGTTCTTCGATACCGACCATCTCAACCGCAAGGGGCTCTCCCGTTTCTTCGCGGAGCAACTGGCGCCGATTCTCATGGCGCAGCGCGACATTTCCAAACCTGCCCGCTGAGCGTTAAAGACGGTCGTACCTTGGGGTGTGCCAAAGGCCACCGGACCTTTGAGAGCGTGTTCCAGATGGGGGCCGCCCGACTCGCGGTTGCCGGTCGGAGCCGCGAACTGGCCGCCCGCGCAGTTGATGAGCGCGTCCAGGCGGCCGTAGCGCTCCCACACGGCGTCCAGCAGCCGCTCCACCGGCGCGGGATCGCGTACGGTCATGGCCTGGGTGAAGCGGGGGATGCCCAGCCGCCCCAGGTGCTGTTCATAAGCCGTCAGGCGCTCGGCGTTGCGTCCACAGGCGGCCACGGTCGCCCCCAGCCGCCCGAACAGCACGCGGATTGCCAGGCCGATGCCGGCTGCTCTCCGTTGACTGCTTCAGCACAAACACACCAAGACACGAAGGCACCAAGAACGGCGGTTTCCAAACCGTCCACGCCAGGGGGGAATTCCCGCGCCCGATGGCGATCCGTCTTAGACCTTCGAACAAAACTACACCTGCCTTGAACCACAACGAGCACAACGCACACAACGAAAAGCAG
>JBGPEV010000081.1:0-8495 GCA_041482995.1 bacterium
ACATTCAGGAAGCGCTCCGGCCGGTCCAGGTCCTTCACCAGCAGCAGGCCGGTCAGCACCAGAAACAGCAGCGACACCCCCGCCATGCCACGCTCCAGGCGCAGCCGCAGGGGCAGCCAACCCAGCACGTTGAGCAGCAGCGGCAGGAACAGCACGCCGGCCGCGATGGACTTGGTCCACAGGTAGGCGGTCACCTCCGTATCCCACAGCAGCCCTTTCTGGGGCGCATCGTAGGTGCGCCGAGCCTGGCCATGGGTGCCCTCCGGGGGTGCGCCATCTTTCTGACGCGCCTCCGCCTCCTGCTCCGCCAACGCCAGCAGCTTGACCACCCCATCGGCCGAGGCGGCGCCCAGGGTCTTGGGCTCGATCCCGTGGCTCGCGCCGGGGGCGAGCCCGCGGCTTTGCGCAAAGTGCCCGACGCCCGCCGCCTGGGCGGTCTGCACGTAATCCGCGCTGGGGGGCGCGTACTCGGGAGAGAGCGCCGCCTGGTCGCCGTCGATGTAGAAGAGCTTGGGGCGCGTGTGCTTCTCCGGCTTGCGCACGGTCACTGGCTGGCGCGCCAGCAGGTGCGCGATGGGGCTGCCGGGGTCGTCCAGGTCGCCCGAGACGATGGCCTGGGTCGGGCAGACGATCACGCAGGCGGGCTCCAGCCCGCGCTCCGTGCGGTGCGCGCAATAGTTGCACTTGGCGGCGGTGTGGGTCTCCGGATCGATGTAGAGCGCATCGTAGGGGCAGGCCTGCATGCACGCCTTGCAGCCGATGCAGCGCCGCGAGTCAAAGTCCACGATGCCGTCCTTGCGGATGAACAGGGACGTGACCGGGCAAATCTCCACGCAGGGCGCGTCCGCGCAATGGTTGCAGCGCGTGACCGTGAACACCCGCCGCGTGTCGGGGTAGCGGCCCTTCTCCACGTACTTGACCCACGTGCGGTTCACCCCCACCGGCACGTTGTGCTCCGACTTGCACGCCACCGTGCAGGCGTGGCAGCCGATGCAGCGGCGGTTGTCGATGATGAACCCGTACTGCATGGCCCCGCTGCCAGGAAAGGTGGTGGGCCGGGCCTCCGTGCCCGGCGGCAATGGCTTGCGCCAGGGGGCCGCCCCCGCCCCGCTGGCCGAGGGGAATCATGGTGGCAAGGTGAACAGGCTGTCAAGGCGCGCGGCGCGGAGGCGGTTTGCTATTTTCCTTCTTCCGCTCCTGCATCAACCGGACGCACCGTCGGGTCTTCCCACCCGGCGGGCGCCGGCGACTGCGCCTGGGGACCTTCCAGCACGAGGCGGATGGCGCCCAGCACCCAGTCCAAATCCTCGAAGACTTGGCCATGGGTGAAGCGGATGACCCGCAGCCCCATTTGCTCCAAGCGCCGTTGGCGGACGAACTCCTCCGCGATGCCGCCAGCGGTGACGGGTCCGTCCACCTCGATGACGAGACCTTGCTCGAGGCAGAAGAAATCGACGATGAACGGGCCGATGGCGTGCCGGCGCCGGAACGAGAACCCCGCCAATTGCCCAGTGCGCAGGCCGCTCCACAGGCGCTGCTCGGCCAGCGTCATGGGCGCGCCGGGTGCCGTCTCCCTGGGCCGCAACGGTGACCCCGTTGCCGCAGCGGGACTTCAGCGGCGGTTCAAATCACAGGCGGCTAGCATGGCGCTTCAATCCTGGCTCGGCAAATTGAAAGCTGTCACTCCCCGTCTCCGCCCCCTGGGCCTGCGGCCCTGTCCCCCGCCACCCAGTGGCGGGGGATTGTCGATCCCTTTGTGCCTTTGTGCCTTCGTGCCTTTGTGCTGAGGCCATTAGCAGTCAAAATCTGCGTCATCTGCGAAATCTGCGGTTCCGCGGTTCGCAGTTGAATCTGCGTCATCTGCGAAATCTGCGGATGCGCTGTTGGCAGTTGCAGTTGCCCTATACCTTCATGCGCACTTCCGTGATGCGCATCACGGTCGAGGGGCTGTCTTTGGTCACGATGATCGGTTCGAATTCGGGATTCATGGGCTGCAGGATCACGGTGCCGTCGGCCTTGCGGAAATATTTCTTCACGGTGAACTCCTCCTCCCCGCGGCGGGCGAGCACGATCTGGCCGTTGCTCACGGGCGCCTTGGGCGAGACGAGCAGCAGGGCGCCGGGCAGGATGTTGCCGCCGATCATGCTTTCGCCCTCGGCGACCACGAAGAACGCGTCGGGGTCGGCCAGCTCCACGGGCTCGAATTGGTCGGGCTCCACGGAATAGGACTCCAGCCAGGGGCCGCAGGCGGCTTTGCCGAGCACCGGCGCGGTGCGCAGGCCCTCCGTGACCGCTTGCAGGCCGCGCTTGAGGGCTCTCACGCCGAACAGGTGCGCCACGGGCTCCGGCGCCTTCTGCCGGTAGGCGGCTTGGAGCAGATCGGAGGGATCCATGTCGAACTGCTTGGCGTAGAACAGCAGCGTGCTGTCCTTGGGCAAATGGCCGTTGGAGATCACCTTGCGCAGCAACTCGTAGGGCACCTGATAAGCCCGTGCGAAATCCTTGATGTCCTCGAAGCCCAATTCGTCGATGCGTGCCTTGAGCAGATCCGCCAGCGTCTTCATGTCCCGGCTCCAAGTGAAGAGTTCTCCAGGATCGTCCGTGATCCTGCCTGCAGTGCTCGAACTACATTGAAACCGCAGATTGCGCAGATTGCGCAGATTCAAAAAAGCAAATCCTATGCGAATCGGCACTTGCTGGGATTAGGCCTGATCAGTCACCGGCAGTTGAAATCTGCGTCATCCGCGAAATCCGCGGTTCCAAAAAACCTGTGTTGTGTCTCCGTCGCGGTCCCGTGCGAAGGGGGTAAGGCCGGCGGGCGGGTCCTTCCGCCCGATGCGTGGTCCCAAGCGTCCGTTGCCTGGATCGCTCCGGCCCCAGGGCACTATCGCACAAGGGATTATTGGTTGGCAAGCGCAAAGAATAAAACTACTACGCCCGGTCTCCCCGCTCGGCGAGACGTGCGGGAAGTGCTTGACGTGGCAGCCTTTATTCTGGATAACGCCAAAGGGCCGGACCTCCCACGGGGAAGCCGAAGGCGATTCGAGCCGCCCACGGTGGGCGAGTGCTGAGCGTCTGCCCGGGACGGGGGATCGATCCCTGGGCATCCCGCCCCCAATCCCGTAGCCTCGGGTGATACCGCGCCCTGTTTCCTCCGGTCTTGTGCATGTCCGACTCCCCGTTCCCAGTGCCTGCACCGGCTGCGCCGCGCCGGCCCCACTGCGCCGCGCTCCCTTGCGGGGCGGCCCTGTCCCGGCGCGAGGTGCTGCGGCTGATCGCGCTCACGGCGACCGCGGGCGCCGCCATTGCCGCCACGGGCGCGCTGAGCCGTGCGCTGGCCCAGGCGCCCGGCCGGACGCCCCTGCTCTGGCTGAATCCGGGAGGCGCGGACCTCAATCTGCTCGCGCAGTTGGGGCGGCAATACCCGGAGTTGCTGGAACTGGTCAGCCAGCACTGGGAGTTGGCCCAGTGGGATGCCCTGGCTCCCGTGGGTTTCACTCCGTCCAGCGCCGCGGCGGCTCCCATCGTGATCCTGGAAAGCTATCCGCCCCGCGCGGCCCCGCCCAGCCCCGCCCATGCGGACGTGCAGGAAGCGGTGGAACAGGCCAAGGCCGTGATCCTCTTGGGCACGGATGCGTGCTATGGCGGGCTGCGTCACAGCCGCGAGGATGTGAAGGATCTGGAGGCGCTCTGCCGCCGCGTGAAGACCCCGCTCATCAAGCTGCCGGGCATTCCCGTGCCCGTGCAGCATCTGGTGGGCACGCTGGCCTATCTGCAGTTTACCGGCTTCCCGCGCCTGGACAGCCACCTGCGCCCGGAACTGTATTACAGCACGGTGGTCTGCACCCACTGCGAGCGGCGGGCGGACCTGGAAGCGGGCCGCTACGCGGCCGGGTGGGGCGAGCGGGGCTGCCTGCTGCGCCTGGGCTGCAAGGGGCCGCTCACGCACAATACCAGCTCCCAGGTGCGTTGGAACGGCGGCGAGAACTGGTGCGTGGGCGCGGGCGGCCCCTGCACCGGTTGCGCGGAGCCGGGCTTTCCCGATCACGGCGGCCTGGGCCTCTATGGCCGCGTGCCCGGGGACGCCCTGGCGCCGCGCTCGCCTTGGTTGCTGTTCGGGGACTGGCTGGGCAAGGCCCTGCTGGGTACGGCGGCCGCCGGGGTGGGCCTGCACGTGGTGCGCCGGTGGTGGGCGCCCGGCCCGCACCGTCCGGCCGCCGCGCCCCGCCGCCCGCCGGAAGGGGGGAGATGACCGTCACCCTGCATATTCCCCGCGTGGAAGGCGGGCTGGAGTTGGTCCAGGACGACCAAGGCGCGATCCGGCTGGACACCCCCGCGCCGCGCAACCTGGAAGCCGCGCTGGTGGGCCGTTCGGCCCTGGACGCGATCTATCTGACCCAGACCCTCAGCGCGGACGGCGGAATCAGCCACGCCCTGGCCGCGGTTGCCGCGTGGGAGCGGGCGGCCGGGCTCACCCCGCCCACCAATGGGCTGCTGCTGCGCGACCTGTTGCACGCGCTCTCCCTGCTGCACGCGCACGCGCGGAACTTCTATCAGCAGGCGCTGCTGGACTACGTCTCCACGGCGGACCTGTCGGGATACCGGGGCGGGTGGCCTGAACTGCAGCGCATCGCCAAGGCCTTGCACGCCCGCACGGCGCCGGCCTGGGCCCGGGCGGCGTTCGCCCATCCGTTCACGGCCGCGCAGGTGGACCGGTTGGCGGAAAACCAACTGCGGGCCCTGCAGGCGCTGCACCTGCTGCAGCGCATGCTGGCGCTGCTGGGCGGCAAGTTCCCCATGGCGATGTCCATCGTCCCCGGCGGCAGCGCGGTGAACCTCACCGATGCCCTGCTGCTGCGCCTGCGGGGCTACCTCGATCAAGTGCGGGGCCTGCTGGAGGGCGACGCGTTCGAGGACGGGTTGCTGCTGGTGGGCGCCTATCCCCGCGGCAAGACCCAGGGCCGCGGCGTGCGGGGTCTGATCTGCGTGGGCACCACCGGGGAGGAGCTGGGCCCGGCCCAATCCATGGTGCCCGCCGGGGTCTACTTGGGCGAAAAGCTGGAGCCGCTGGGCGGGCCGGTGACCGAATCCTTGCGGCGGGCGTTCTATCGGCCCGCGCCCGGCAAGCCGCCCGCGGGAGGCTTGCCGCAGGCCGCTCCCGAGAAGGAAGGCGCCTACAGTTGGATCAAGGCGCCCCGCTACCGCAATCAACCCATGGAGGCGGGCGCCGCGGCGCGGCTGGTCATCACCCAATTGACCGGCTCGCGCACCTATCAGGGCACGCTCGTGGAGGAGATCGAGGCCGCCGTGGGCGCGCCGCTCACCGCCGGGACGACGGTGGCGGGCCGCCTGCTCAGCCGGCTGGCGGAAGTGCGCCTGCTCTGGCGGCGCTGCGACCAGGTGCTCGGCCAGTTGCTCCCGAACCAGCCCACCGTCGTGGGCGAGTCGGAGTTGCCCCGCGTCACGGGCCAGGGCATCGGCGCCATGGAGGCCCCCGCGGGGGCGGTGCGCCACCGCGTCGCGTTCGAGCGGGGCAAGATCGAGGCCTACGACATCATCGCCCCCAGCACCTGGAACGGCTCGCCCCAGGACGAGCGCAACGAGCCGGGCAGCCTGGAACTGGCCCTGAACGGCGCCCGGCTGGACCTGGCGCAGCGGGAGGACCGGCTGGCGGCCTCGCGGATCGTCCACTCCTTCTTCTTCAGCACCACCGATGCGGTTCACTAGGCTCGCTTGGTTCCCGGGCGGCCTGGCCGGGCGCCGCACCCCCCTGCCGGGTGGCCGTTCCGCACGCTGGGGTGGGCCCCTGCGGCGCTGGTTGCGGCAGGCCGACGCCGCGCTGGTGACGGCGGCGCGGGTCTCCGAGCCGGTGGCCCTGCTGCTGCTCATCGTCACGGGGTTTGCGCTGCCCTGGCTGCGGGGAGACCTGGCGCCCATTCCCGCCGCGCGCACGCTGCACGGCTTGGCGGGGCTGGCCCTGGTGTTGGTGCTGCTCTATCGCGTCGCCGCGCTGGGCGGGCGCGGCCTGCTGGGGCTGGTGCGGGCCATCCGGCCGCAGCGGGAGGCGCCGCTGCCCTCCGGCGCTTGGGGCGCCCTGGGCCAATGGCGGGGGTGGCGCAACGGCGCCATTCAATTGGCCTACACCGTGACGCTGGCGGCGCTGGTCTTCTCGGGGGTGGAGCGCTGGTGGACGGCGCGCGCCAGCGTCGGCGGGCATCCGGGCGCCACGCTCCTGCCGCTGCTCTCCGCCGCCCAGGCGCAAGCCCTGCACGCGCTGGCCGCCCCTTATTTTTGCGCGGCGTTGCTGATACTATTCTATGTCAAGGGCCGCAAACGGGCCCGCGCGCTGCTGGACGAGTTGCGCTCCCCCTGATGCGCCGCCCGGCAGGGGGAAGGGAGCGCCCTGAGACAGGGGCGGCCGTCCTGTTGCGTGTAGGTACAACGAGCGTCTGGGAGTTACCGAGGAGCGCATGCGATGAGCGAGATCAACTTCTACAAAGCCGACCTGCGGGAACTGGAGTTCTCCCTCTTTGAACAATTCAAGCTGGCGGAACTCTTCACCCAGGCACCCTTCTCCCATCTGAGCGCGGACGACGCCCGGTTGATCCTGAAGGAGGCCTATACGTTCGTCACCGAGGTCGTCGGCCCCACCCTGAAACCCGGGGACAAGGCGGGGGTCGTCGCCACCAATGGCCACATTCGCGCGCCCAAGGAATTCGCGCCGGTTTGGAAGCAATACTACGAGAGTGGATGGAACACGCTCACCCTGTCCGAAGCCAACGGCGGCCAGGGCGCCCCCCAACTGCTTGGGGCGTCGGTGCTCGAGATGATGAGCGGCGCCAACACCAGCTTCGCCATGTATCCCGGGCTGACCAACACGGCGGCCGCGGTGATCCGCGCGTTTGGCACGCCGGAGCAGCGGGAACTCTACGCCGCGAACCTGGAAAAGGGGCGGTGGGCCGGCACCATGGTGCTCACCGAACCGCAGGCCGGTTCCGACGTCGGCCTGAGCACCAGCAAGGCCGTGCGCCTGCCCGATGGCAGCTATTCCATCACGGGCACCAAGATCTTCATCTCCGGCGGCGATCACGACATAACTGAGAACATCGTGCACCTGGCGCTGGCCCGCATCGAGGGCGCGCCCAAGGGCACGCGCGGGCTGTCCCTGTTCATCATCCCCAAGCACCGGGTCAATCCCGACGGATCGGTCGGCGAATTCAACGACGTGGTGTGCACCCACGTCGAGCACAAGATGGGCATCCACGGCAGCGCCACCGCCGCCCTGAATTTCGGCGAGAACGGCAAGTGCGCGGGATACCTGTTGGGCGGGGAGTCCAAGCAGGGAACGGAACCCGGCGAAGGCATGCGCAAGATGTTCATGTTCATGAACACGGCGCGCTTCGGCGTCGGCCTGCAGTCCCTGGGCGTCGCCTCCACGGCTTATCTCAACGCGCTGGCCTACGCGCGCACGCGTCTGCAAGGCGCCCATCCCACCAAGGGGCGGGGTGACAAGGGGGCGGTGCCGATCATCCAACATGCCGACGTGCGGCGCATGCTGATGGAGATGAAGTGCCTCGTGGAGGGCTGCCGGGCGCTGATCTACTCGACCATTCACATGCAGGACCAGACCACGACCCTGAAGGTGGCCGGCAAGAAGGAGGCCGCCGCCGAGAATGAAGACTACATGGGTCTGTTCATCCCGCTCGTCAAGGCGTTCGTCTCCGATACGGCCGTGCGCGTGACCTCCCTGGCCGTCCAGGTCTACGGTGGCCACGGCTACTTGCAGGATCACCCGGTGGAGCAATACTTCCGCGACGCCCGCATCTTCCCCATCTATGAGGGCACCAACGGCATCCAGGCGCTGGACCTGGTGGGCCGCAAGCTGGGCTCCGGCGGGGGCAAGCTGATCGGCCGTTTCGGGCAGGAATGTGGCGCGTTCCTGGAAACGCTGAAGAAGAACGGCACCTATGGGGCCGAAGCGGCCATCTTCGCCAAGGCGGTCGCCGGGATGAACACGGCCGTGGGGAAATACCTGGAGTTCTTCACCCAAGGTAAGGCCGACTTGGTGCTGGTGAGCGCCACGCGCTTCCTGGACGCCATGTCCCACGTCCTGATCGGCAAGCTGCTGCTGGAAGCCGCCCTGCTGGCGGAGACCAGCCTGGCCAAGGCGGGCAGCGGCAGCCAGGACGCGCAGTTCTACCAGGGCAAGATCGCCTCCGCCCGCTACTTCCTGCGCAACCTGGTGCCCGTGGCCACCGCGCTCACCGAGGTCATCGCGTCGGGAGATGGCACGGCAGTCGAGGTGCCCGACGGGGGCTTCTCCCTGGCGTTCTGACGGGAATACTAAGGTGATTGCCATGGCCGCGGATGCGGTAGGAGAGTCGAAGGCCGTGGCAGAACATCGGCCCAAGACGCGGAGGGGCTGGTCGGCACGGACCGCGGACGGATCGCCATGACGGGTCGCGCATGGCGCCAAATGTCTGAAAGGCTGCTCG
>JBGPEV010000082.1:0-8475 GCA_041482995.1 bacterium
AGTCCGTGGAGAAGATGCAGGTGTTCTGGGCCTGGTCCTCCTTCAGGATGTCCGCCTGCACGGTGCCGCGCACGGCCTGCAGCGTGTCCACCATGATCTTGCCGTAGACCTCCGGCGCCACCAGCCGGTCGCCCGCGGTGCCCAGCAGGGCCAGGCCCAGCCCATCGTGGCCGGGCGGCAGTTCGGCACGGTAGGCCGGTGCGGGCACCCCGCGCTGGGCGAATGCCTCGCGCAGCGTGGCCTCGGCGGCGGACCACCGGCCCGCGGCCTTCAGGTGGCGCTCCACCTGCTGGTCAATGGCGGTGTTGAGGAAGAACGCCAGGATGATCGGGGCCGGCCCGTTGATGGTCATCGAGACGGACGTGAACGGGTCCACCAGGTCGAAGCCCGAGTAGAGCCGCTTCATGTCGTCCAGCGTGCAGATGGAGACGCCGGAGTTGCCCACCTTGCCGTAGATGTCCGGCCGGGGGTGGGGGTCTTCTCCATAGAGCGTAACGGAATCGAAGGCCGTGCTGAGCCGCTTGGCCTTCTGCCCGGCCGCGATGTAGTGGAAGCGCCGGTTGGTGCGCTCCGGCGGGCCCTCGCCCGCGAACATGCGCGTCGGCTCTTCCTCCTGGCGCTTGAACGGGAAGACGCCCGCCGTATAGGGGTAGGAGCCCGGCACGTTTTCCAGCATCAGCCAGCGCAGCCGGTCTCCCCAGTCGCGGTAACCCGGCATGACCAGCTTGGGCACGCGCGTGTGGGAGAGCGTCTCCACGTAGTTGTCGATGCGAATCTCCCGCTCCCGCACGGAGAAGGAGAATTGCTCCCGGGCATACTCGGCCTTGAGCGCGTCGAACTCCGCCAATCGATCGCGCCACTCCGCGTCCAGGGCCGCCAGCGCCCGGTTGTAGGCGCGCACCAGTTCGGGGCTGGCCGCCGAATTCCAGGTGCCCCCTTCCGGCAGGGGCGTCACGGCGGCGGAAATCTGTTCCCCCACCGCCTCCAGGGCTTGGTGCAATCCCCAGGCGCGGGAGGCCGCCTGGGCCTGTTGCGCGGCGCTGGCCTTGTAGCCGCGCACCGTATCGGCGATGTCCGAGAGGTAGCGCACGCGGCGCGGCGGCACGATGATGGTAGCCGCCGATTCCACGCCGGGAGTCAAGTGGCTGCGCCAGTCCAGATTCTGCTTGGCCGCCAGACGCTCGATCAGCGCGGCGTAGAACCGGTCCGTGAGGGGATCCTGGTACCGGCTCGCCACCGTGCCGTAGACGGGGAGGTCCGCGTCGCCGGCGGTGAACTGGCCGCGATTGCGCCGCACCTGCTTCTTCACGTCCCGCAGCGCGTCGTCGCCCCCCTGCTTGTCGAACTTGTTGATGGCCACCAGGTCGGCGAAGTCCAGCATGCCGATCTTTTCCAGTTGCGACGCGGCGCCGAAGTCCGTCGTCATCACGTAGACGGTGAAGTCCGCCAGGTCCGTGATCTCCGTGTCGCTCTGGCCGATGCCCGCCGTCTCCACGACGATCAGGTCGTAGCCCGCGGCGCGGCACAACTCCACGGCCCGGTTGGCGCTGCGGGCCAGGGCCAGGTTTTCTTGCCGCGTGGCCAGCGAGCGCATGTAAACGCGCTCGTGGTGGATGGCGTTCATGCGGATGCGGTCGCCCAGCAGCGCGCCCCCGGAGCGGCGCTGGGTGGGGTCGATGGAGAGGATCGCGATGCGCTTGCCGCCAAAGTCCGTCAGGAAGCGCCGCACCACCTCGTCCACCAGGCTGGATTTGCCCGCGCCGCCGGTGCCCGTGAAGCCCAGGATCGGCGCCGTCTTGCCGGCGGCGAGGCGTTGCACCTGATGGTCGAAATACTGCGCGGCCTCGTCGTTCACCTGCCCGGCCACGCGCAGCTCGTTGAACGTGATCAGCCGCGCCAGGGCGGACTTGGACCCTTCGGCTAGCTTGGCCAGTTCCTGGTCCACCTGGATCGACACCGGCACCGCGCGCGCCTGGGCGACCAAGTGCTGAATCATGCCCACCAGGCCCATCTGGTGGCCGGCCTCCGGACCATAAATCTTCGTGACCCCGTAGGTCTCCAACTCGGCGATTTCCTCGGGGACGATCGTGCCGCCGCCCCCCCCGAACACCTTGATGTGGGAGGCGCCGCTCTCGCGCAGGCGGTCTACCATGTACTTGAAGAATTCCAGGTGCCCGCCCTGGTAGGAACTGACGGCGATGCCCTGGGCGTCCTCCTGGAGGGCGGCGTCCACGATCTCCTGCACGGAGCGGTTGTGGCCCAGGTGCACCACCTCCGCGCCCTCGCGCTGCATGATGCGCCGCATCACGTTGATGGCGGCATCGTGCCCGTCGAACAGGCTGGTCGCCGTGACGATCCGTACGGGTAGGTCATTGGCCATGGGATTTCTCCAGCGTGCCGCGCTGCTCTGTCGAGCTCCCGGCCGCCATACCGCCGCGGCCCTGCTCCCGGATCAGCAGCTCCAGCAGGGGCAGGCGGTCATTGCCCCACAGCCGCTCGTTGCCGACGATGAACGTGGGGGCGCCGAACACGCCCAACTGCCAGGCCTGCTCGGTGGCGTCGATCAACCGTTGCTTGGTTTCGGGCGCCTGGATCGCCTTGAAGAACCCGTCCACGTCCAGCCGCACATCCTTGGCGACCGCGGCAAGCGTATCGTCCGCGAAGAGATCTTTCCCGTCGCGCCAGTATGCCCGAAAGCAGGCATGGATGTAATCGCACTGCGCCGTAGGCGCCAGCAAGCCGGCCGCGGGCGCCAGCAAGGCGGCTGGCTGCCCGGCCAGCACGAGCGCTCCCCGCGCGGCCTTGAGCGAGTTGGTGGGGAAGTCGGCGGGATCGCGGTAGGGCACGCCGTGCAGACGCGCCCAGCGGCGGCAATCCATCCGCGCGTACTCCCCGCGCACCCCGTCGTTGAGCAGCGGGCGTGCTCCCGTGCGCTTGAAAATCGGCCCCAACACGATGGGCCGCCAGCGGAGCGTCACACCCAGCCGCTCGCAGAGCGGCTCGATGCGCTCGCTGGCAAAGTAGGCATAGGGCGATGCGAAGTCGAAAAAGAATTCCACGTCCACAAGCCGCACTCCGGTCGGTCAGCCGCCGTCATTCCGCAACATACGCAGCAGGTCCGCGGGCGTTTCCACCGGTCGCCCGCCCAGCGTTGCCACCGCGGCGAGAAACGCCTCCCGCTCCTCGGGGCCCTTGGGCCAGAGGCTCGCGAACGCGGTCATGCCGGCGGCGCGGGCGGCCTCCAAGTCGACGAGGCTGTCGCCCACGTATACGGCCTCGCTGGCGGCGGCGCCCAGCCGCTCCAGGGCCAGCAACAGCCCATCCGGCGCCGGCTTGGGGCGGGCCACGTCGTCGTCCGTCACCACCACGCTGAACCCATCCAGGGCCAAGCGCTCCAGGGTAATCTGCCACGCGCCGCGGCTCTTCCCCGTCACGATGCCCAAGGCATAAGTCCCGCGCCGCAGTTCCGCCAACAGCTCCGGAATCCCCGGATAGAATCCTTCGCAATACTCGTCGTGCAAGGCATCGTAGTGGGCGAAAAAGCGCGCTTGTACCTCCCGCCCGCGCCCCGCGCCCAGCACGCGGTCGAAGAATTTGAGTTCCGCCGCCGGCCGCAGGGCCGCCACCTCGGCGGAGGAGAGGGGCCGCTCGCCGACTTCCTCCAGCACGTGGCGATAGGCCTCCACATAGAGCCGCCACGTGTCGATCAGCGTGCCGTCCAAGTCCATGAGCACGGTGCGGATCATGACCGGCCTTTGGTTCGGGAACCCTGCGACCGCAACACGGCCAGCCGGGCGCGGATGCGCTGGCGATAGGCCAGCAGATCCTTCTTCAACCGGCCCAATTCCGTCATTTGCACGGCCAGATCCTGCAGCCGTCCCGCAAGCTGCCGGTCCAGCACCGCCAGCATTTCGCCCGTCGAGCGGTGCAGCGCGAAGACCTCGTTCAGGTGGCGGATTTCCTCCAGCGGGAACCCCAGCCGCTTCAGGCGGCCGATGAACCGCAGGCGCTGCAGGGCATCCTCGCCGAACACCCGCCGTCCGCCGGCAAAGCGCCGCGCGGTGGTCAGCAGCCCGATCTCCTCGTAGTAGCGCACGGTGCGCGTGCTCACGTCCGCAAGCCGCGCCAACGCGCCGATCGGGTATTCGCCCGGAAGGCTCGCGGATGCGGTACGGTCGGGTCGGCTGGAAGCCACGGGCGTCACCGGAACAGGGGGGGGCAGTCGAACGGTAACGGGTTTGCCAGTTCACGTCAACTGCTGCACATCGCGCATCGCCGTCCGCTCAGGGCCGCCCCCGGACCCGCGCGCCGAAGGCGCCAGCAACGAGGCGCGGGTCTGTCGCCCTCCGTAAACGGAGGTGGAGGAAATTCGCCGTACTTGCCGTTTCTCGCTCCCCCTTCGACCTTTGCGGAGAAGGGGGTCGGGGGGGATGAGGTGCCGTTGGGCACGCAGAAACCCATTCTTGAGACTGCTTCTAGATCGTAACCGCGACGCGGGGACACGAACAGAGGCCGCGATCAATTGACACGGGTGATTTCAAATGTGCAGGGGCGCGCTGCGGAGCCTGCCATTGGGCGCAGCGAAGGGCGCCCACCCCGACCTCGATCATTCCCCACCCCGCGCCCGTCCCGGCCCCCACCCCCAGGAGCGCAGCCACAGTGCCAGCAGCACCAGGATCAGCGCGGCGTTGAGGAAGAAGTAGGAGCGCAGGCCGAAGATCGGGCCGATCAGCCCGGCGACGAACGGGCCGAGCCCCATGCCCAGGGCGCCGAACGCCGCGGAGTAGGAGAGCACGCGGCCCTCCATGCCGGCGGGTGAACGCGCCTTGATCAGCGCCGTGGCCGCGGGGCCGATGCCCACGGCAAGCGCGCCCATGGCGCCGCGCGCCCAGGCGAGTTGCAGCGGGGAGAAGGCCAGCGCCACGGGCAGCGCGCCCAATCCCCCGCAGAGCAGGCTCAGCGCCAGCACGCGCGGCGCCCCCAACCGGTCCGCCAGCGCGCCCCAGAGCGGAACGGACAGCCCGCTGGCGATCGTGAACGCGATGGAAACCGCCCCCACCCAGAAATTGATCTCGGCCGGACGGCTCTCTCCCGCCCGCTGCAGGAGTTCCAGCGTATAGACCGAGATGATGGTCACGCTCCCGTAGTAGGTCAGCGTGTAGGCCAGGTTGATGGGATAGAGCACCTTCAAGTCCGGCAGGCGGGCGATCACCTTCAGATCGGCCAGCAGATGCAGACGAAAGCGGTGCGCCGGGCGGACGTGTTGCTCGCGGGCAAACAGGAGCGCCAGCAGGGCGGCCGCGAGCACGAATCCGCCGTTGGCAAAAAAGAGGTAACGGTAGGCGGGCAGCCACCCGGCCAGCACCGCCCCGACGGCCGGGCCCAGCGCCCCGCCCAACAGCGCCCCGCTCTGCACCAGGGCCAGGGACTGGGCGATCTCCCGGTTGGGCGTGTTGGTGGCAATCAGCGCGTGACAGGCGGGGTTGAACCCGTTGGTGGTTCCCATCAGCAGATAGATCAGCACGAACCAACCGAGCGACGGCGCCAGCGGCATCAGCAGCGTGAGCAGGCCCATGCCCAGGCTGGTTCTTAAGACCATCGCCTTGCGGCCGAAATGGTCCGCCACGACGCCCCACACGGGAGTGAGAAAGAAGCTGAGGCAGAAGTACCCGCCGACCATGTAGCCGACCCACGTCTCCACGTGCTCCGTGATTCCGAACTCGCGCACGGTGAGCGGCAGGAAGGGCAGGGCCGACCCGAACCCGGTCGCCAGCAGGAAGGTCGCCGCGGAGAGGGCGTATTTGTTGCGCCGCCAGTGCGGGAATTCGGGCGGCGGATCGGTGGGCGGGGCGGCCTGAGTCACGGGCATGGCGGGCGGGCGTCCGGATGGAAGGGCCATGGATCAGCCGATGGCTGGTGAACCGGAGGGGCGCAAGCCCCGCCACCCCCTGCCCCCGCCCCCATCGGAAAGGTCGCGTTCCGCCCCGGCCGGCCGGCAGTCGGGCGGCCTCGGTGTCGCGCGTGCTCAGACGGCCGGTAAATCGCTTACGTGCCGGACCCGGATTTCCCTGCTCCGGCCCCCCTGCTGGCCAATTCGCAACGAAAGCTCCTGCCCCAGCGAGTGCTTGCGGATCGCGGTCTGGATTTCCCCGATGGACGCCACCGGGACTCCGTCCACCTCCAGCAGCCGCTCCCCTGACTTGACACCGGCGCGGGCAAGCTCGCTTCCGGGGCGCGGCGTCTGGAGGGCAAAGCCCGGCTCCTGGGCGCCGCCGGCGTCCGGCACCCATGCACTGCGCAGCGCCTCGGCAGACACCGCCACGCAGCCACAAGCCCCGATGCCACACATGGGGCAGATGCAGTGACATTCGAGGCCCGAGCGAGTCAACTCCCAGGCCACCACCGTGGGCAGCAGAGCGCTGATCTCCCGGGCCGCTCCGGCGCAGTCCTTGAGATGGCCGGGGCAGACCTTGCGCAGCGGCGGCTCAAACAGGCGCAGCGCCAGTGCGAACAGCTCTCCGTAGCCAAAGGCTGCGAGAGCAAGATGCGCAGCCACCGCGAGCAGGATTGACGACGCCGATAGTTGCCGGCCGACGGCCTCCTCATCCCTCTGCGGGAATGGGTGCGGGCCTGGGCTGTCCGAAATCGAAGCGCCGCCGCGGCCGGCCAGATAGCCGCGCAACGTCGTGGCGTGCGTAGCCGCCATGGCCCGGACACGCTCCATCGCCGAGTCGGCCGCCGGGTGCTCCCGGAGCAAGCCTCGGCCACGTCCCAATAGTGCCTCGGCGCGGATTTCGGCCGACAGCACGTCCCGTGCAACCATGTCCAGGATGTCCTGTCTTGCGGTGTCGCTCATGGTTCCCTCCCCTGAATAGGCGGGGTTACGGCGCGATGGGGGTGCGGTGCGACCTCTGCGGGCGGCGGCCAACCGGGGCGCCCATGGTTTGGATTTCACCGGGCGAAGTCAAGCGCGGCCCGGATGACCCGATCCGCCGCGGGCCGTCATTCCGGCAGCGTCTGGTCTCCATCGCCCAATGCGCGCTGCATGATCACCGAATCCACCCAGCGCCCGAACTTGAATCCGACTGACGGCAGCAGGCCCACCTGGGCAAAACCGTGGGCCACGTGCAGGCGGATCGAGGCCTGGTTGGCGCTGTCGCCGATCACCGCCACCATCTGGCGATAGCCGAGCGCCGCGCAGCGCGCAATCAGTTCGGTCAGCAACGCATGGCCGAGGCCCCGGCCCCGCAAGGGCTCGTCGATGTAGACGGAGTTCTCCACGGAATAGCGGTAGGCGCTGCGGGCGCGGTAGGGCGACGCATAGGCATAGCCGCCCACGCGGCCGCGCCAGTCCGCGACAAGGTAGGGAAATCCGCCCCGCTGACCGGCGGCGAAGCGGCGTCGCATTTCTGCCAGGGAGGGCGCGCGCTCCTCGAAGGACGCCAAGCCGTGGAGCACGTGGTGGGCGTATATGCGGTGAATCGCCTTCACGTCCGCGGCCCGGGCGGGGCGGATCGGCGGGAGTTTGCGCGGTTGGGCCATGACGGTTCCATCAGTGCGCGGAGCGGAGCGACCCCGAACGTCGGCGGGACGACCCCGAAAGTCGTTGGCTTTCGGCGCGAGATTGGCATAATGACCCCACACCGGCAACGCGGATTGCCGTTCGGCGCAGGTTCGCATCTCCCGCCTCCCGGCATGTCTATCGATTCCCCCCTCGCTGAATTCGCCCAACGCGTGCTGGGCCAGCCGCTGTCTCCGCCCGAACCCATGGCGGGCGGCGGCTCGGAGCGCCGGTTCTACCGCTTCCGCGCGGGCGGCCGCACGTGGGTGGGCGTGATCAGCGCCGTGCCGGCGGAGATGCGCGCCTTCCTCGCGTTCACCACGCACTTTGCGGCGGCGGGAATTCCCGTGCCCGGCATCCTGGGGGCCGATCCCGCCCGCGGACTCTACTTGATGGAGGACCTGGGCGAGCACCCGCTCAGCACCTGGCTGGAACGCTGGCGCGCCGAACCCGGCGGCGGCGGCCGGGCACTGCAGGCCGTGCGCACCGTCGTGCGCTGGCTGCCCGCGATCCAGGTGCGCGGCGGCCGGGGGTTGGACTACTCCCTTTGCCACGAGGGGCAGGAACTGGGGAAGGCGGCCTTCGAGGCGGACGTGGCCCACTTTCTCACCGAGTACGTGCCGCGCTTCGTGCTGCGCCCGGGGCCCGGCGGCGCCGTGCGCGCCGATCTCGCCCGGCTGGTGGAGCGCCTGGACGGAATGCCGCGGCGGCACTTCTGCTACCGGGACTTCCAGTGCCGCAACGTCATGTGGCCCCGCGGCGGCCCGGTGTTCCTGGACTACCAGAGCGGGCGGCGCGGACCGCTGCCCTACGATCTCGTCTCCCTGCTCTACAGTCCGGACACCGGCCTGGTGGAGCCGGAACGGGAGGCGTTGATCGGGGACTACCTCGCGGCCCTGGCGGAACAGGGCGTG
>JBGPEV010000083.1:0-8470 GCA_041482995.1 bacterium
CAGGCGCCAACAAATAGCCGGGGTGAGGTGCGAGCGCAGCGAGGCACGGACGAACGATGCGCCTCGTATCCCCGACCCCCCGCAGGCCCAGGGGACAGAGACGGCGCCTGCCGGGGTGTGCTGCTTCACGTCGAACATGGGGGAGAAAGTTGCGGCGGAGAGACTTCCGTGTCCATGCGCCGCACACTTGCTGGAGCCAGGTCAGCTTGCCAATTCCCTGGCTTTGCCATTACCGGAGGCCAACAACTTGCCTGCCGCGACCAACTTGGCGGGTGCGATCATGCGCTCGGCGTGCTCTTCGGAAACCTGCAACGCGACGGCGATTTCCGAGATCAGCATCCGTTCGACCTGCGTGAGAATCTTGCGTTCGGTGAAGGACAGCCCCTTCTTGCCTTCCAAGGAGCGCAGATAGCGGTAAATATTGGCTATTTCGAGGGGATCGCCGGACTTCAACTGCTCGAGGGTTTTCTTGCGCCAACGGTGCCACTGCTGGGATTTTGCGCTGTGAATGCCGGAGGTGACGTGCTTGACCAGGTCCTTCACCTCTTTACGGCTCATCACGCGCCGCAGGCCATTTTCCCGGGCCCGATCCACGGGCACCAGAATCTCCATTTGTTTGACGGGAAACTCAAGGCGGTAAAAGCATTGGGCCGAGCCGTTGACCTGCTTTTCGGTCACCCCCGCGACCGTGCCCAGTCCGAACTGTGGATACATCACCTTCTCGCCGGGCTCGAAGACGTCTATCCTACCTTCCATACCATTCCCCTCAATGAATGATGGTACTCGGATGCGCGCGCTCTATTCCCCCTGTTGTCGAGTGTCGCTGGTGACGTTCGATTGGCCCTCCAGAGAGCGTTGCGCTTGGCTGACAGGACTTCCGCAGCGGAGAAATGCATAACCGCAGAGGCTGCCACTATAATGCCAATGGGCACGAAAATTCAAGGCGCATTCCGGTTCCTCACCCCAGCCAAAATCACGCCAATTGTCAGAGTGTTGGCTCGCCGGGACGATGGGTTTCACGAGGTGCGGCTGGCCCTGGTGCCGGTGGCTCTCCACGATTCGATCTCCTGGTGGCCCGGTGGGACGGGGCTGGAACTGCAGGTGGAGAGCCGGGAACCGCTTGGGCTCACCGAGGACAATCTGGTCTACCGCGCCGCTTTGGCATATCAGTCGGCGACGGGCCGGCCTCTGCGGGGGCGCCTGCATCTGACCAAGCGCGTGCCCACGGGGGCGGGGCTCGGGGGAGGCAGCGCCAATGCGGCCGGCACGCTGGCGGTGCTGAATCGGTTGGACGGCGCCCCCCTGCCGGAGCAGCGACTGTGGCAATTGGCCCAGGAGTTGGGCTCCGACGTCCCATTCTTCCTGCAGCCCCGCCCCCAGTGGGCCGAGGGCCGGGGGGAGCGGCTCCGCCCCATCGCGGGGTTTCCCACCCTGCCGGTGCTCGTGATCAAGCCTCCGTTCTCCATTGCCACGGCGCAGGCCTACCGGGAAGTGCGTCCCCGGCCCGATCGATTGCCCGGCGCACCGCCCTACCCGGCGCTGGACACCCTGGCGGCGGTGGTGGCGGCCCTCGTCAACGACTTTGAGCCCGCCCTCTTCCCCGCCCATCCGGCCCTGTCCCCCATCAAGGAGCGGCTGTTGGCCGCGGGGGCGCGGGGCGCCCTGCTGAGCGGCTCCGGCTCGGCCATCTTTGGGCTGTTCGCGGACGCCCCCGCGCGCGACCGGGCCGCCGCCGCGCTTGCCCAAGCGGAGCCTGCCTGGACCGTCCTGCCTTGTGATACGCTTGAGCGGCATGCGTACCCACTCACCGCACTCGAGGCCACAAAATGACCGATTCCCAGCCCACGACTCCGCCGGCGATTCCACCCCTGGCACCGCTCTCCGTCGGCACCCTCGCTCCCTTGCGCCGGGAGGCGCCCCGCCGCCCGGGCTGGTGGGGCGTTGCGGCGCTGTTGGTCGCGGTGGCTTCCGTGGCCCTGGTCTACCAGGGGCTACGCTCCGAGATGTCCGCCCAAAACGCGGCCACCCGTGAGGAATTGCAGGGAATCCGCACCGAGCTGCGGCAAATCCGCGAGACGCTGGAGTCCAACGACGCCAGCGACGGGCCCGAGGAGGCGGCCCCCACCCCCGCCCAAAATACGGTGCGCTTTAACTTCAGCGGCTTCCCCGCCCTGGG
Organism: bacterium; assembly: GCA_041482995.1. GTDB lineage: Bacteria > SAR324 > SAR324 > SAR324 > JACQKK01 > JBGPEV01. The sequence continues at coordinate 2,177 of JBGPEV010000083.1, forward strand.
CAACCCGCGTGCGACGCTGGTGATGGTGGAGTTCACCGACTTCCAATGTCCCTATTGCGCGCGCTATCACGCCACGACCTATGGGGCGCTGAAGAAGGCCTATGTGGATACCCAGCGCATGCGCTACGTCACGGTGGACTTCCCGCTGGATTTCCACGCCTTGGCCTTCAAGGCGGCCGAGGCGGCCCACTGCGGGGACCAACAAGGCCAGTATTGGCCCCTGCACGACCGGTTGTTCCAATCCGGGGGGCGCCTGGAACCGGAGAACTTGCTCAAACTGGCCCAGGGGCTGGGGCTGAACATGGCGGCGTTCAAGGCCTGCCTGGACGGCGGCACGACCGCCGACCGCGTGCGCAAGGGCCTCGCCCAGGGCGAATCTCTCGGCGTGGACGGCACGCCGACGTTCATCATCGGACGGGCGGAGGGCAGCGTCGTGCGCGGCCGGATGATCGTGGGCGCCTACCCCACCAAGGTCTTCGACGACCTGATCCAGTCCCATCTGGCGCTGAAGTAGATCGGACGGCACCCCCTCATCTCCCCCGACCCCTCCGCTCGCCCCCCGCCTAAGTTGCTGGCGCCTCCCGCCAGCGTCCGGCGCTGAGCACGGAGGGAGAAAAGGGGAAGAGGGGAGAACTGGAGAGCGCAACCGGTTTGTAATTTTCCCCGAACGCCTTTCCCACCAGCGACTTGCAGCGGGACATGCGACGCGACCCGCCGAACGCATGCCGCGGTTTGTAGTTTTCCAGATTATCCCGTCCGATCAATCCATTTGATTGAAAAGTGCGGCGCCTGAATGGGCTTGCTTCGGCAATCCCCGCGCAATCCCCTCATCGGATTCTCACCCCGCCGTTCGGGCACCGCCATCCGGTGCGGCGTTTTGCGCGACCGCCGGTGCAAGCCTGCGCATGCCCGCAGTCCTGCGGTGCCCCCTCTTCACCCGCAGCCCAGTTGTCACTATAGCACGTCAGAATACAGATGTCTTGTGAAATTTGATGTTCGTAAATATGCTTCGGGACCCAGCACCCAGCTTGCCTGAGGAAAAATCAACGCCCGGGCAGCCTACGCAATTGCGGAGCCGGTCCGCTGGACTGCTAGGAAAACAGTGAAATTTTGGTAATGGGTCAGTTTGCCTTGACGCCGCAGGCTGGGAAACAGCAGACCCCTCGCAACTGCGCTCGGGGTGACACCAGCTTTGTCATTCCGAGCGCAGTTGCGAGGAATCCGCTGTTCGACCGGAACGTGTCCCACTTCCGAATTCTTGATCTACTGCTGTCCTCACACGCTTCGGTTATATTTCACGCAATTTCGGCTGTTAAACAAAAAAGAGACATTAATAGAGAAATTCACATAAAATAATGCTACGGATTGCATCCGTGGGCAGTATGGAGGGACGAAACCGGAGGTCGAAGGGATGGGCGAAATCTCGACCGGCTTCGCGACAGCCGTGCGCCTGATCGTGGGGCTGGACGCGGACTTGTTGGAGATTGTGGCGCTTTCCCTGCGCGTAAGCATGACGGCCGTGCTGCTGGCGGCCCTCACCGGGCTGCCACTGGGGGCCGTGCTGGCGCTTTACCCGTTCCGGGGCCGCACGGCCGTGGTGGTGCTGCTCAATGCCCTGATGGGGCTGCCGCCCGTGGTGGTGGGGCTGGCGGTGTACCTGGTGCTGTCCCGCTCGGGGCCGCTGGGGTTTCTCGGGCTGCTTTTTTCCACCTCGGCCATGGTGCTGGCCCAGTGGGTGCTGGTGACCCCGATCGTCGCCGCCATCGCGCGGCAGATCCTCGCCGACCTGTGGAGCGAATATCGCGACCTGCTGCGCTCCCTCGACGCGCGACCGTGGCAGGCGGTGCTGACGGTGATCTGGGACGGCCGGGTGAGTTTGCTCACGGCGTTGTTGGCCGGGTTCGGCCGGGCGATCGCGGAGGTGGGGGCGGTGATCATCGTGGGCGGCAACATCGCCCACTTCACCCGGCTCATGACCACGGCCATCGCGCTGGAGACGAGCAAGGGCGATCTGGCCCTGGCCATGGGCCTGGGCATGATCCTCATCTCCCTTTCCATCGCGGTGAATGCCGGGGCGTTTCTCCTGCAAACCCTGGCGCGGCAGACCCATGGTTAGCGCCACGGAACAAGGAGCGGCCATCCCGCCGGCGCGGCCCGGCATCCTGCCGCTGCGCCTGGAGGGGGTGAGCTATGCGGCCCAGGGCCAGCCGTTGCTGCACGACGTTTCGCTGCAGGTGGAACCGGGCAGCCGCACGATCATCCTGGGGCCCAACGGCGCGGGCAAGACGCTGCTGCTGCGGGTCTGCCACGGGCTGCTGCAGCCCAGCAGCGGCACGGTGCGCTGGCTGGGCCCAGAAGGCGCCGCACCGCGCCGGTACCAGGCGATGGTGTTCCAGAAACCGGTGCTCCTGCGCCGCTCCGCCGCCGCGAACGTCACCTATTCCCTGAAGCTGCGCGGCGCGAACGGGCGCGATCGCGAGCGGCGGGTGGCGGAGGCGCTCCACCTGGTGGGCTTGTCCGATCTGGCGCAGCGCCCCGCGTGGGTGCTTTCGGGTGGCGAGCAGCAGCGCCTCGCCCTGGCCCGGGCCTGGGCCGTGCGGCCCGAGGTGCTCTTTCTCGATGAGCCCACCGCCCACCTGGACCCCGCCGCCACACGCGCCATCGAGGAGGCCCTGGCGGCCATCCACCGGGCCGGGGCGACCGTGGTGATGACGACCCACGATCTGAACCAGGCCCGCCGGTTGGCGGACCAGGTCGTCTTCATGCACCGGGGACGCCTGTTGGAGCGCCGCCCGGCGGCCGATTTTTTCACCGCGCCCCGCACGGCGGAGGCGCAGGCATTCATCCGCGGCGAACTGGTCTGGTGACCGCGCGCCGCGTCAAACGGTGCTGGACATGAATTCCCCGCTGGATGCCCGGCGCTCTGGCCTGCGGGCCCTGGGCATGGCCTTGACGTTGCTGCTGGTGACGGCACTCCCCGCGGCCGCACAGCGGTTCATCACGGTGGCCAGCACCACCTCCACCGAGAACTCGGGGCTGTTCGGCTTCATGTTGCCCAAGTTCAAGGCCAAGACGGGCATCGACGTGCACGTGGTGGCCAAGGGCACAGGCCAGGCCATCAACATCGCGCAGAAGGGCGACTGTGACGTGCTGTTCGTCCACGACACACCCTCGGAACTCAAGTTCATGGCAGCGGGCTGGGGTCTGGACCGGCGGCAGGTGATGTACAACGACTTCGTCGTGGTGGGACCCGCCTCCGATCCCGCGGGCGTGGCCGGCGGCAACGATACCGAGGCGGCGTTCAACAAAATCGCCGGGAAGAAGATTCCATTCGTTTCCCGTGGCGACGACAGCGGCACCCACAAGGCTGAACTGCGCTTCTGGAAGGACGCCGGTATCGACGTGAAGAAGGCGTCGGGAAGCTGGTACCGGGAGGCGGGCCAAGGCATGGGCGAAACGTTGAATACGGCGGCGGCCATGGACGGCTACAGCCTCACCGACCGGGGCACGTGGCTCTCGTTCAAGAACCGCCAGAACCTGAAGATCGTGGTGGAGGGCGATCCCAAGCTGTTCAACCAATACGGCATCATGCTGGTCAACCCGGCCCAGCATCCCCACGTGAAAAAGGAGGACGGCATGGCCTTCATCAACTGGCTGACCTCGCCCGACGGCCAGCAGGTCATCGCCGACTACAAGATCGATGGCAAGCAATTGTTCTTTCCCAACTACAAGAAGTGAGAGGGACCGCGGGTCGGGCACGGAGGCCCGGCCTACCGGCAGTGGTTGGGGCCGCGGGTCGGGCACGGAGGCCCGACCTACCCACGGCAGGCGGTAGGCCGGACCTCCGTGCCCCACCCACGATCCCTCTGGAGCAATGCGGGAACCGGTGCGACTGCGCGCCAGACGGAAGTCTACGGCGCGTTGTAGACGATGGTGCCCAAGGCGGACACGTCGTATCCACCCATCTCCCGCGCCCGCTCCACCAAGGGCGCGCTGCGGGCGAAGGCGAGCAGGGCCTGAATGGAGGCCTCGAAGTAGTCCCGCCGCCGCACCACCAGGTCGTAGCGCTCGCGGTGCAGGGGGAGGAACTCCAGGCGCAACTGGCGCGCGACGGTCTCCACGGCCAGCCCGGCATCGGCTTTGCCCTCCTGGATGGCCAGGGCCAAGTCCAGATGGGTGCGAGCGGGGTGCGGCAGCAGGTTCAGGCTCGCGGGCGGAATCCGCTCCCGCTCCAACAGGTAAGTCAACAGGACGTGGCTGCCCGCCTCCCCCTGGCGCTGCACCACCCGGGCGCGGCGCTCCCGCAGATCGGCGAGGGTGCGGATGCGCAACGGATTGCCCGCCGCCAGGACGAGGCCCTGCTGGCGCCAAGCCCAGGCGACCAACACGAAATCCCCGTTTCCCAGCGCTGCGGTGACGGCCGCCACGTTGTACTCGCCCGAGCCCGGATCGAGCAGGTGACAGCCGGCGGCCAGCGCCTCGCCGGCGGCGAGGCGCTGCAGGCCGTCCAGGCTGCCGCCGGTGAGCATGGCCAAGCCGCAGCCGCTTTCCCGCACGGCCCATTCCAGCAGGGGATCGTGGCTCCCCGCCAACACCTGCGGCGGGGGCGAAAGGGTGGCCGAGCCGCCGCCCGGCAGTTCCGTGTTCTCCGCGAGCCAGCGGTCGATCAGCGCCCGGGGAAACAGCCATTTGCCCGAGACTCGGGTGCAGGGGATTTCCCCGGCGCGGATCAAGTCGTAGACCTTGCGCTCCCGCACGTGCAGATACGCCGCCACCTCGCGGGTGGTCATCAGGTCGCCCGCCCTGGGGGCGGGGACGGCGGGCGGGGACTTGGGTCTGGCCACGGATTCCGCTGTGGATCAAGTCGTTACGAATACTCCGGGGCGATGGATGACTCCGGTGGGATTCAACGGCGAACAATTTCTTTTCTCTCCGTCCGCCGCAATCCGAACATGACATATCTCATTTCCTCCGTCATGGCGTCTGGTTACTGTTTCTCCGGTAAGGACCTTGCCCCGCGTGGGTGCCCTACCTCAAAGGCGGCAGTGAAAGCTTGCGGCGCACGCCGTTTGACGGGGTAAGCCAAGCGGAATGTGGCGCCGCGTCACGGGGTAGTCACCCATCCACGGATGCATCGGAATTCCGGGCGGCCCGGAACCGATTCGCCCACCGCAGATCTCCATGGGCCTGGACATTCTGTATCTGTTGATTCCCGTCAGCATCGCCCTGGCACTGGCGGCGCTCGCGCTGTTCATCTGGGCCATCCACTCCGGTCAATTCGACGATCTGGAAACCCCGGCGATCCGCATCTTGTTCGATGACTCGCCCACCGGCCCACCCGCGGCCGGGCACGCACAATCACGCCCGCCGGAATAGCGCGCCGTCCGCGCGCGGCAAACCCCAACCCGAGCCTTGGAATGACCACGGAAACGTTTCGCTACGACGACGCCATCGTCCGCAAGTTCCTGATCGCCACCATCCTGTGGGGCGCGGTGGCGATGCTGGTGGGCGTGTTGATCGCCAGCCAACTGGCCGATTGGCGGCTGAACTTGGGCATTCCCTGGCTCACGTTCAGCCGGCTGCGGCCCCTGCACACCAATGCGGCCATCTTCGCGTTCGTGGGCAACTCCATGTTCATGGGGGTTTACTACTCGACCCAGCGGCTGCTGAAAACCCGCATGTTCAGCGACGTCCTGAGCAACGTCAACTTCTGGGGCTGGCAGTCGATCATCGTGTGCGCGGCGGTCACCCTGCCGCTGGGCTACACGGTTTCCAAGGAATACGCGGAGTTGGAATGGCCGATCGACATCTTGATCGCGGCCGTGTGGGTGATCTTCGCGGTCAACTTCTTCGGCACCCTGCTGATCCGGCGCGAGCGGCACCTGTACGTGGCGATCTGGTTCTACATCGCCTCGATCCTCACGGTGGCGATGCTGCACATCGTCAACTCGCTGGAGATCCCGGTCACGTTCCTCAAGAGCTATTCCATCTACGCGGGCGTGCAGGACGCCCTGGTGCAATGGTGGTACGGGCACAACGCCGTGGCGTTCTTCCTCACCACGCCGATCCTGGGGCTGATGTACTACTTCGTGCCCAAGGCGGTGGAGCAGCCCGTCTATTCCTACCGCCTCTCCATCGTCCACTTCTGGGCGCTGGTGTTCCTCTACATCTGGGCGGGGCCGCACCATCTGCTCTACACGGCGCTGCCGGATTGGCTGCAGGTCTTGGGCATGACGTTCAGCCTGATGCTGATCGCGCCCTCCTGGGGCGGGATGATCAACGGCCTGCTCACCA
>JBGPEV010000084.1:0-8444 GCA_041482995.1 bacterium
CGCTGCGTCAGGAATCACGAATCCCTCCCTGGAGTTCGAGGCTGGACAAGGGAATCTCTGGTTAATTGGCTTTGATCTTCGTGTCGGGAAGAGACTCTTGATCGGTTATGAAGGTAGAACGAGCTCTATTCGACCAAGAGTTGTCCAGATGGAGACCGTGGCAGGAGCCCCCCAAAGAAAGGAATTTAGTGTCAATGTCAACCACAATGATCAGATGATTCGAATCGCACTCGGCTTCTGAGGGTTCGGATTCAGTCTCGGCGCATGATTTTCCAGTTTGACGGGCTTGCATCTGTGCCGCCAGGAACCGCCTACCCCGCGCGTGCCTTGCCGGAAGGGCGGCCCGCCGGCGCGGCAGCGCCGCCCGCGCTGTAGTAGCCGCGCGCGTCCAACCGCTCCCGGATCCAATCGTCCACGCTGGCGTGCGGCGTCTGGCCGAACGCACCGCTGTCCGGCTCCGCGAAGCGCGCCCGTTCCAGGGCCACACGGCGCATGTCGGTGCCGTGCAGGTTGGCGTTGACGAGATTGGCGCGGCTCAGGTTGGCGCCGGTGAGGGTGGCCTTGGTCAGGGCGGCGCCTTCCAGATTGACGCCACGGGCGGAAATACCACTCATGCTGGCCAGGGCCAAGTTCGCTTCCGCAAGATCGGCGCCGGTCAAGTCGGCGCCGTCGAGCAGGGCGCCCTGCAGATTGGCCCCCCGCAGGTTCGCCCCCCGCAGGCACGCGCCGCGCAGGTCGCACCCAGCGAGATCCGCGCCGGCCAGCACCGCCTGTCCGAGGTCCCGGGGCGCGGCCCCCAGTGCGTTCAGGTCGCGGATGAGGCCCGCCTTGCGCAGGATGCCCTCGTCGCTGTCCCAGGCGCGCAGATGGCGCAACTCGCGCGCATAGAGCGCGAGGTGTTGACGGCGGCGGGTCACGCGCTCCCGCACTTCCAGGAAGGCGGCCAGCAAGGCCACGTTGGCCAGGGCGCCTTCCAGCACGAGCAGCAGCAGCCCCGGCGTGCCGCGATCGAACCAGCCCCACCGCGCCCCGGTTGCGCCGAGGGCCAGCGCGGCCAGCGCGGGAACGGCGGGCAGCAGCCACGCAGCGCCCACCCAAAGCCGGCGCCGGGCGCGGGTTGGAACGGGGAATTCGCCGGGCTCCATGCCCGACTCCTCGGATCACGGGTGAACACGCCGGGCCGGGCGGCAGGCTTTCCTGCGCCGCCGTCCGAACCTTGCCGTTCCCAGTATAGAGGCTTAGTGCGCATAACAAAACTGCGAACGACCTCAACACAAAGGACACGAAGACCACAAAGGAACACAAAGAACAGCGAATGTTTCACGCCGACGGATCGAGCGATTTGAGCCAACAGAGCGGACTGATGCGCTACTTCGCCTTTCTCAGAACTGCCGCCCCGAGGAGCGAAATTCCTTTTGTGGTCTTCGTGGCCGGCGCCTGCCCTCGAGCCCTTCGCGCTGCTCAAGGGTAAACTCAGCGAAGGGTGTTGCAGCAGTTTGTTGGACGGGCTTAATGCCGCGGGGTCAAATGGACGGTGAACGTCGGGTCCGGGAGGCGCGGCCAGCGCATCGGATCGCTTGGGGCGCCGGCGCCGGCGAGGATCTGCTCGTTGATCGGTGCCAGCAGCGCCTTCAGCTTGTCGCGTTCCATTTGCCCGGCCAGCGCCATGCGCAGCCGCCCGCGGCTCCAGTCGCAGATTTCGACGGAGTTGGCGCGCGTCCAGGTTCCGCCCTTCTTCACCTCCTCGCTCAAGGCAACCACGTAGAGCGAGAGGCGGTTCTTCTGGGCATCCTCATAGACGTACAGGGCGGCCGGTCCCCGCGCGTCGGAGAGCATGCGGCCACCCACCAGTTGCCAGCCCTGCGCCTCCAACTGGGGAACGTGCATGGCCACATTCAGGCCGGCCTTGCCGGAAAGCCAGCGTTGCAGGAGTTCCCGTTGCTCGGCGCCCAATTCCACGGGGCGGCCTTGTTGGGGAGAGGCGAACAGTTGATAGGCCACGGCGGCCTGCTGTACGAAGGTCGAAGAGGCGGCGGAGATCGCGGGCGTGGACTCGTACTCGATCCAATCGTGCGCCCACCAGCCGCCCAGCACGCCCACCAGCAGGCTGGCCGCCACGGCGGCCGCCCGCAGGAACGCGGCCGCCCCGCGCCGTCCCAGCCGGCGGCGGGCCAGGTCGTCCGGCGCCGCTCCCGGCTCCCGCTTCCATGCCAGGGCCGGGCCGGGCCGCCCGGCCAAGGAGTCTCCGAGCCGCAGCAGACCCTGGTTGATGGATTGCCAGGCCCGCACCCGTCCGGCGGCATCCGCATCCTGCGCCAGGTAGCGTTCCACGTCGCGCCGCTTGGGCTCGTCGAGGAACCCATCGACGTAGGCGTGCAGAAGGTCGTCCGTGATCCGATGAGCCCGGTCGGTCATCTGACTTTCCTCAGCGGCGCATCGGGGTCCGCGGAGAGCAAATCCCGCAGCCGCTCGCGCGCCCGGTGCAATCGGGACATTACCGTGCCAATTGGAATTTCGAGAACGGTGGCCACTTCCTCGTATCGCATCTGTTCCATGCCAACCATCAAGATGACCTGGCGCTGGTCGTCGGACAGCTTGGCCAAGGCGGAGCGCAGGTCACCCACTTCCAACTCGTCCAGTTGCGTGGCGCGGCTGGCAGGCGCCAGGGTTTCATCCAGCAGCGGCACCAGCGTGGGTCTGGTGTTGTACCTGCGGGCGGCGTTCGCATGCACATTGTGCAGGATCGTGAACAGCCACGCCCGCAAATCGCTGCCCGGCCGGAACAAATGAATTTTCGACCAAGCCCGCTCGAGACAATCCTGCACGATGTCGTCGGCCCGGGTGGAATCGCCCACCAGGGCCTGAGCGTAACGGCGCAGCCTCGGGATCTGCTGCTCGATCAGGTGAGACAGGTCGTCCATGTCCCTATTCCCGCGCATCCGGGGGGATGCTTGCGCATCCCACATCACGGAAGCCGCGGGGTTGGCCGGGCATCCAGCGGTCGCTGCTTAGCGCCAGGGAGGATCACCCCACCCAGCGGCCGCGGGCACGAGACCAGTCTCTATCGAGTTCAACACGGCCTCCCCGCGTTTTGTTCCAGGGTATTCACGATAAACACGTTTCACCCGGGAGAAAAGAGGGAAGTGCGGGGGGGCCTGGCCCTCGCCCCGGATTCTTTCGGCCAATTGCCCGGGAGGGCGCGGGGGAGGGACAATGGATCGAGGCCCAAGAAGCAGGGCAAGGCTGACCAGGGGCCGCCGCGGGGCCGGCATTCCGGCGCCCGGGCAATACTCCGCGCCGGTGCGTCATTCCAAAGAGATGGAGGTTCCCATGCAATTGCCGCTTCGCCGGTATTTCTGGCCGCTGCTCCTCGGCGCAACGCTCTGGCTCGCCGGATGCGTGACGGTGGGAGTCGAATTCAATCCGGATGCTGTCGAGCAGATCAAACTTGGCGCAACCACGCTGGAGGAAGTGCGGACGCTCCTGGGGAATCCGATCCGCACCGGACTGGAGGACGGCAAATTGACCTGGACCTATTTGCGCTACCGGGGCAGTCTGGGGGGCAAGATCGAGGGGCACGACTTGCTGGTGCGGTTCGACGCTGAGAACCGGGTGGTGGCGCTCAACTACAGCTCGACGGACGCCGGCCGGCCGATCCGGCGGTAGCGACTCCCGCGGATTCCCCGGCGATGGCTTTCCGTGGGGGCACGCCTACGCGGAGATCGCTTCGCCGCCGCCCAATTGCTTCTGAGCCCACTCCGGGTAGGTGCCGGTGTCGATCATTTTTTGGCGCACCACTTGGCGCAACATGCGCAGTTCCTCGCCCGTGGGGGGCGGGGTCTCGGCCGCCGCGCCGGCGATCCCCAGGTCGAAGCCGGTATGCTCGCGAACGTGCTCCAGTGTGTAGGGGGCGTGGATCGAATCGAGTTTCAGCAGACCCTTGCGGACGTCGAAGCGGAAGATCGCCTTGGGCGTGACGATCTTGCTGGGGTGGCCGTGGCGCAGCACGCCGGGGGGCGAGCTGCCGGCGGCCGAGACGAAGTCCACCCGGGGCACCAGGGAGCGGCGCGTATGCTCGGTGCGGAAAACCACCGTGCGCAGCGCGCCGTAGTAGATCATGCCGCCCCCGTACCCACCGGGAAAGCGCACGTCGGGATGGTCCGGGTCGTCCCCCAGCACGTGCAAGTTGTAATTGCCGTATTGGTCGATCTGCACGCCGCTCACGAAGAACAGCCCCAACTCTCCCCGCTGGGCGAGGTAATGAAACTGCCGGGAGGTGTGGAACGGGCTGAAGATGGAGTTGAGGATGATCAGTTCGGCGTGGGGCGCGTGGCGCTCCTTGGCCAGCAGCAGCCCCGCGGCGGGAATCTGCGAGAGCGCGCCGCACGCGGAGACCTCGCCGTCGCGCACCTCCCGCGAGAGCAGCACCGCCATCAGTTCGGCTTCGGAATAGTCGGGTCGGCGCAAGGTGTTTCCTCGTATCGCGAGCCCCGCACCGTCGGGATGCTGGGTGCCATGTTCCTATCCCGGACTTAGACCTTCTAACAAAACCGCCACCTGCCTTGAACCACGACGAGCACAACGCACACAACGAAAAGCAGGCTTGAGGCCCCGTTGCGCGCCGAACCGCATCTATCGAAACCTCGTCGTGTTCGTTGTGCTCGTTGTTGTTCAGCAGTGTTGTTAGGCGCTCTTAGTCCGCGGCGGCGCTCGATTCGGAGGTTTGGGCGCTCGGGACGTAGCGCCGCAAGTACTCGTCGTGGTCCTTGACGGAGTACACGAACTTCTCCAGGTAGGCCGCGAAGGCGGCGTCATCCTTGGCCGCCGCGACGTACTCCCTCATGTGGGCCGCATCGGCGGCATACAATCCGGGCATGCCCGCCGGGTGGGCGCCCCGGGGGGCGTGCGCGATCACGTCCACGAGGATGCCCGGCATCCAGGTGCCGACGGCTTCCTTCTCGGTGAGTTGGTCGACGACCTGCTCGGCGGTCACGATCACCAGCTTGGACGCTTCCGCCAGGAGCACGTTCTCGGAGTGGTAGCCGCAGGAGACGTTTCCCTGCCGGTCCACCGCACGGGCATGAAAGAGCGCCACGTCCGGCCGCAGCGCCTTGGCGACGACGGACTGGGTCACGCCATCGAAGGGATCGACGGCCAGCACCATGTCGTCGCGCCGCTCCAACAGGTGCGTGCCCACCAGCCCTACGATCGGGATGTAGGGAACCCCCATGGACCCAGCCTGGGCCTGTGAATAGAGCACGCCTCAGGTGTTGTCGAGGGCTTTCACCCGGCCCTGCCGCACGTAGCGGGCGACGTTGGGGCCGGTGCGGGCGAACGGGCCGAGCGTCACGCTGCACGTGTCCACGATGCCGGCCGCGTCGGCACCGACGAGGAAGTCGATGTTGATTTCCCCGCCCACGACGCCGACCACCCGCAGGTCGCGGGTCTTCTGGCGCACCAATTGGCGGAGCAGGGCCATCGGGGCGCGCAGCATGTTGGCGCTCATCACCACCACGTTGCCGGACTTCACCCGCGCGGCCGCCTGCTCCAAGGACCGCAGCTTCTCACCCATACCCAATTCCTCCCGGACGACTCCCGCGCACGGTGCGGCGCCGCGGCGGCGCACTTGCCACCGCACGATCATATTGAGACAGGGAGACTCAAAAGGCAACGCAGTGGGCGGTCCCGGGTGGCGGCGGCGGGCCTGTCGTCCCGGCCATGGAGAGTGCAATCGTCCGGATTCCCAACTGCGTGGCCAGAGGCGTCAGGAAGCGGCCACGAACGGCGCGCGGCGCGCGGAATCCATGTCCAGTTGCATCTGGGAGGACGCTCCGTTGCGCTTCGTCGAGAAGGGTTCCAGCGCCCCTTTCAGCTCCAACGTCTTGCGATTCATTTCCGCCGCGGCGTCGGCCCCTGAATTCGCGTTCAGCGTGTTCAGTTGGGTCAACTTCTCGATCTCCTGCAATCCCTGGCTGACCTGACCGCTCGCTTTGGCCTGTTCCTCCGTGGCCGCGGCGATTTCGGCGAGCGACCTCTCGATCGAGGAGATACCCTGCAGCGCCTTGGCCAATACGGCGGCGGTCTGTTCGGCGAGGGCCGAGCCTTGTTGCACGCGGCCCACGGCGGAGTCGATCATTCCGGCGATGTTCTTGGCGGCTTCGGCGCTGCTCCCTGCCAGGTTGCGCACCTCCTCGGCCACGACGGCGAAGCCCTTGCCGCTCTCGCCGGCGCGGGCCGCTTCCACCGCGGCGTTCAGGGCCAAGAGGTTCGTCTGGAACGCGATGCTGTCGATCGTCTTGATGATTCCGGCCATGTTGCGGCTGTCCTGATTCAACTGTCCCATCGCCCCGACCAGGTCCCGCATCCGATCCCCGATTTCGGAGATGTCGTTGCGCACGGACGTCATCAGGCCGTTGGCGCCTCCCGCATTGTCCGCGTTGTGGCGGGTCTGGGATTCGATCTCGGCCATCGTCGCCGCCACTTGCTGCAAGGCGGACGCTTGATTGGAAGCACTCTCGGACAGCGCGCCGGTGACGTGGGATACTTGCGTCGCCACCCCGGAAAGATCCGCCAGCACGCGGTGTGTCGAGACCACAAAGTCGTATTCGTCGCTCCGCTTGAAAATATCGTAGATCAGGTAGGCGGCTTCCAGAACCACAAATACCGCATGGAGCAACACGACGTTGAAGCTGGCCCCCGACGCAAACACGGACTCCGGCCGGGTGAAATTCAGGATCAGATGATGCAGGGCCACGATCGTGGTCACCCACAAGATGATCCGGAAATCGCGGTAACAACTCAGAACGGCCAGATAGACGAAGATGTGAAAGTGGAACTCAATCATCCCGCCCGAAGCGTGGATGAGCAGATCCGAGAAGAGCATCGCGGCGGTGGCCGTCGCGAAGCGCGTCCAGAAGTCGGCCGGCCAGGCGAGATACATGAGCGTCGGCACCAGCGCGGCCAACAACGCGAGGACGCCGGCAACCCACACCTGCTCCTTGCCGAACCACCAAGCGACGAGCAAAACCGGGGGAATGTGCAGCCAGAGCGTCCAAATCAACAGACGGTCCATCTGCAGCACCACTTGCCGGCCGCGGGGGGTTTCGAAAAACAGCAACGACTTGGCGAACTGGCTGATCATGGATCGTTCCTCGTTCGGTGGCGGCGAGTTCCCTGCGGCCCAACCGGCGCGCGCTTTGCGCGACCGCCGTCAAGTTATCACCAATACCGGCGCACCATGGAAGAATTGTGCGCAACAGCAGTGCCGTCGTAAGGCCATGCATCAAACAAGGAACGCTTCCTTGAACCGCCCGCCGATCGGCAGGGACAATAGGGACCGTTACGCCAGGCTCGTCCGTGAGTAGGGAAAAACCTGCCGGCGATCGGCGGGTGAACCCGTCAGGCGCCATCGGCCGGCTGGGAATAGCGGGGCTGCCAGCGCAGCAGGTAGCGTTCGATGCGCCGGACGACGGCGGCCAGCAGAATGCCCACCGCGCTGAGCACGATCAGCGCTACCATCATGTCCGCCGCCTCCAAGGTGGCCAGGGAGGAGATGATCAGGTAGCCGATGCCGGTTTCCCCGCCCAGGAACTCCCCGATCACCACGCCGATCAGGGCAAAGCTGATGGCGGGCGTGAGCGAGGCGAACGTCCATGCCAGCGCGCTGGGGACGTAGACGCTGCGCATGATCTGGTGGGGCGTGGCGCCCAGCATGCGCGCGGCATTGACGATGTCCCGGTCCACGTTCTTCACGCCCTCGAACGTGTTGAAGAACACGATGAAGAACACGATCAGCCACGCGTTGACGATCTTGGACACGGTGCCGAAGCCGAACATGAGCGTCACCAGCGGCACCAGCGCGATGCGGGGCAACGTGTTCAGCCCGACGATGTAGGGATCGCACACGGCGGCCAGGTAGGGGTTGCGCCCCAGGTACAGGCCCGCCACAAAGCCGCTGCTCACCCCCACGGCGAAGCCACCCAGGGTGTGCAACACGGTGGTGAGGACGCGATCCCACAGCGACACTTCCAGGCCCGGCCGGCTCAGTTCGAAGAAGCGCTGCACGATGCGGCCCGGCGTGCTGATGAAGAAGGGATCGAGAATCTTGACGTGCTTGGACAGCCACGCGATCTGGGTGCCCCATTGCCAGACGGCCAGCAGCGCGATGAGGATCGCGACCTGCCAGGCGAGGATGCGCAAGCGGCGGACTTTCACGGCACGGCCTCCCCGGTGCGCTGGAACTCCTCCCCCAGCGAGTGCCAGAGCGCCCGGTAGATGCGCTGATACTCGGGAGTTTCCCGCACGGCGATCACGTCGCGCGGGCGGGGGATGTCCACCTCCACCACCTCCTTCACGCGGCTGGGCCGGTGGCTGAGCAGGATCACGCGGTCGGAGAGCGTCACCGCCTCGCTCAGGTTGTGGGTGACGAACACGATCACCTGCCG
>JBGPEV010000085.1:0-8428 GCA_041482995.1 bacterium
ACCATTCGTCAAGCGAGGCTGAAACCGGAACGCGGAGGGCACCCCATGGCTTACGACGATCCAGGTTGCGCATACTGTCCGCCCACGGTGCGCGCCTGCCGCCAGGGCGAGGCCGAGAGCCGGGGGCCGGGATTCTGCCCTTCCAAGGTGGATGACGAGGGCCTGGACGCAGCGTGGGCGCGCTATGCCGACCCGGAGGTTCAGCGCATTGCCCGCGTTTCCGCACAGGTGGAAAGCGAGGGCTATGGCAAGTGGTCGCGCGTGGAAGAAATCGTGCAGTTCGCCAAGAAGATGGAATTCCGCAAGATCGGCATCGCCACGTGCATCAGCTTCGTCGATTTGACCCGCGTGCTGAGCGCGATCCTGGAGAGCCACGGCTTCGAGGTCTCGTCGGTCGCCTGCAAGACCGGCGGCGTGGCGAAGGAGGCGATTGGCTTGACGGACGCGGAGAAGATCCGGCCCGGGGGCCACGAATCCATGTGCAACCCTGTTGCCCAGGCGGAATTGCTCAACCGCGCCGGGTGCGAGTTCAACGTGGTGATGGGCCTCTGCGTCGGGCACGACAGCCTGTTCTTCCGGCACTCCCAGGGGCTCGCCACGACGCTGGTGGCCAAGGATCGGGTGCTCGCCCACAATCCAATCGGCGCCCTGCACCTGGCTGAAACCTACTACAGCCGCGTGTGGGGCCCCGGAAAGGCCGCGCGCTTGCCCAGCAAGCCCGCCCCGGGCCGGCGCACCGGTTGAGGGGAGCGGCAGGACCCCGGCACCCTGCTCCACAGGCCCCGTCCCTGGTACCTGCCGTGCAAAGTTCGCGTCGGTGGGGGCCGGTCTCCCGGCCGGCGGCGCGAGCCTGGAGACGGGCCGGGAGGCCCGTCGCCACCGATTGAGGCCGTTGGGCATTTGCTGTCTGTGGCTGGTCCACGAAATTCAAACAGCAGCCACTAGCGCCAGACGCCCGCCAGATATCCGACAAAGTTGGTGGCATCGCCCGGGCGCACCTCCGCGCTGGTGGCGTAGCCGAGGGCCTCGAAGCGCAGGCCCTGCCGCCGCGCCACTTCGGCCAGCGCCGCGACGCCGCCCGCCGAACACGCGCAATGCCGCTGCTGGGCCACCTCGAGCACCGCCTGCCCGGAACCGTCTTCCACGGCGCGAATGAACGCCGGGTCGTTCTCTTCCCGCACCCAGCGCAACGCGGCCGCCCCCCGGCCCTGGGGCTCGAAGCGGTAATTGGGACCATAGTGGGTCAGGTCCGTGGAGGCGACGGCCACGGCGGTCAATCCCGTCTCCGCGAGATAGGCCGCCAAGCGCTCGCCGACCTGCAGGGCCACGGGGGACGGCGGCACGCGCAGCGCCAGCAACTGGGCGGCGGGAAATTTCAGCCGCGCGAAGGGCAACTGCAGTTCGGTTGAGTTGTCGGCCTCGTACGCCTCGGGCGTTTCCCACACCACCCCGGGCAGGTCCGCCAGGCGCCGGTTGAAGCCCTGGTGCACGGGAAAGGCGCCGAAGGGAGTGGCCCAGGCGCCCTCGGCCATCACGATCAGCGGGTCCGCGCGGCGCAAGTGGCCGCCCAGCACGATCACGAGTTCCGCAGCGCCGCCCGCGGCCAACGCCTGGTAGGCCCGGGCCGCCAGACGCCCGGAGAACGTCCATCCGGCGTGGGGAGCCACGCCGAGCCGCGCACCCGGCGGCGTCTGGGGTGTCTCGAACTCCTCGATGGCCCGGCGGCACGCAGCGGGCCCGGCGGGATACCAGGAGCCTGCGAATTCCATCGGTCGCGGAGCGCGCGTCATGAGCACCGTCAATGCGAACGGCCGGGCGGCGGCGAGGCGGCGGCCTCACGGCCGGGGAGGATGGCCCCAGGGGCCGGGAGCGGCTATCCGGCGGCGCCGCGTTCCCGGGCGTGCGTGTGGGCCGCGGCGCACTTCTCGCTGCAGAAGAACAGCACCCCGCCCGGCACCTTGCGCCGGATGGCCTCTGCCCGGTCCACATAGACCCCGCAGTGCGGATCCTGCACCAGTTGGGCGACCTCGGTCTCCGGCCGCCCCCGGGGCGCGACCCGGGCCGTGAGCCCGGCCAGCGTGCGGCGGAGCAGCAGGTAGGCGAAGAAGCCGACGACCAAGAAGAGAACCAGGCGGACCAGCATGGCGGCCTAGATGGTGAACGGTTGAAGCGCCCGCCGCGAAAGCGCGGAAGCGGCTCGGAATTCAGGCGGACGGCACGGGACCGGCCCAGTGTCCGTCCGCTCCAGCGGGTCCAGTATATACCGGGCCGTTTGCGTTTTGTGACGGATCCGGCCTAGCGCCTCGATCATGCCCTATCCTGCGGTTTGGAATCCGGCCCGCCCGGCTACCCGGACGCTGCGCGCCGCCGTGAATCGGCCGCGCAGCCGGCGCGTGCGGCTAGTTGAGAAATTCGCGCTTCTTCAGTTCACGCACATACGCCGCCACGTTGGGATCCTTGGCAACGACGTCGTTGATCTCGTTGTCGAAATTGTCCGCGTCGCGTTCCAGCGTTTCCAGGTTCAATTCGAACGCGAAGATCGTCTTGAGCTTGGAGAGCAGGGCGTGCACGGCCTTGGGGTTGGGGATGGAGATGTAATAGGGAACGGCGGCCCACAGGCTCAGGGTGGTGATGGGCCGCTCCTGGCAGAGGTTGGAGAGCACGCCCACGATGCCGGTGGGCCCCTCGTAGTTGCTGCGCTTCAGGCCGAACTTCTCCTCCATCTCCACATTGCTGGAGAAGCCGTTCACCTGGATGGGCAGGGTGTACAGCACATCGGCCAGGAATGCGCCCAACGTGACGATGTCGCGCGCCTCATGTTGCTCCGCCACGGAGAGCACGGTCGAGCAGTAGGTCTTCCAGTGCAGGTTGGGCTCGGTGCCGTGAAACAGGATGACGTCCCGGTTGGTGCCGGGCAACGGCGCATGGAAGAAATCGTTGGTCTGCCAGACGACCTTGCGGACACGGCTGTCGGTCAGCTTCACCAGCGGCCGGTTCTCGCTGAATACGTAGAACTCTTCCGGATCGACGCTCGCGAACTTCTCCGCTTGAAACGCGTCGACGAGGCGTTTCACGCCGTTGGTCGAGGCGACCCCGCCGTCGTTCCAGCCCTCGAACGCGGCGACGAACAGCGGATCCCGCAGCTTGGGCTGCTTCAAGAACTGAATCGCTTTCACGGATGAGGTCATCGTGAGCCTCCCGTTGTGGTTCAGGGTCGCGCGGTTCACGCGATTGTCGCGAGCATGGTCCAGACCGTAAGTATAGGTCAAGCCCCCGGGGTGGCGCAAACCCGGGAACCCTGCGCCCGCCCCGCGGATGCGCCCAGGGCCGGAACCCGCTGAACCCATCGATTGGCGGGGCGCTCCAATATGCTATCATGAAGCATCGCTGGGCCTCCCGTTGGCCAACTCCGGACTCTTTCCGCTCCCAGGCTCTTGATCCACCGCACTCTCCTGACACGCTGGCGTTGGGCGCTGCCGATTCTCCTCGTCGCGGGGGCCGACCTGGCGATTCGCTGGCGGCAACTCGTGCAGTGGGACTGGCGCGAGGATCTCTTCTACTTCGTCTCCATCCTGCTGGTCATGGCGACGGTGCGGGTCGTCGCCGGGATCCTGCCCCGCCGCGAGCGGCACCCCCGGCTCTACTGGGGAGCGCTCGCCCTGCTGGGGGCGTTCTCGGGATTCATCCTGCTCGTCCATTTTGACTACTATTTCTACTTTGGGGTTCATCCGGAAATCATCGGCCTGGGACATCTGGTTGGCGAGACGGCCGAGGCGACCGCCATCGTGTGGGACGAGTTCACCTGGGGCCGGCTGCTGGCCCTGGCGGCGCTGATGGCCGCGGCCACGGCAGCCTGGCGGATCGGCACCGGAGCGCGTCCCAGCCGCATCGGGTTCTGGGGCTCCCTGGCGGCGGTCGTCCTGCTGGCGCCCGCGTTCCACCTGAACGTGGCGATGAGCCAGGGCAACTTCCTCCCCAGCGTCAATCTGGTGTTCACGGCCAGCAAGGCGGTGGAATTCTCGGCGACCGGCCAGGGTGCGTTCCGCCGCATGCAGGTCTCCGCCCGCCTGCCGGTGCCCCCGCAGTCCGGCAAGCTGCCCTACAACGTGCTGGTGATCGTCAACGAGTCCCTGCGCGCCGCCAGCACGAGCTACTTCGGGTATGCGCGCGACACGACCCCCAACCAGAGCGCGTTTCTGGCGGCCCGGCCGGAGCGCACGTTCCGCTTCGAGCGCTGCTACACCAACAGCACCAAGACGTCGGAATCCGTGCCCTCGATCCTCACGGGCGTGCATCCGATGGAGGACTACCTGAAGCTGCACCGGTTCCCGCTGGCCTACGAGTATGCCAAGGCCTTTCCCGGCACCTACACCTTTCTCTACGCGGCGCACGGCTACGATGTGGCGGCCTTCAAGTTCTTCCTGAAGACGCCCCGGCTGGACCAGATGCTCTACCAGGAAAACTCGGGACATCCGCGCTACAACAGCATGGGGATGGACGACAAATACCTGCTTCCGCCGTTCGAGAAGACGATCGCGGAACTGCCGACGGACGCGCCATTCATGGGCGTGCTGCACCTCAACGGCCCCCATTTCCCCTATCGCGTGCCGGAAGATGCGCAGCAGTGGGGCACGGCGACCCGCCAGGACGAGTATGACAACTCGATTCGCTACCAGGATCGGACCATCGGCGGGTTCCTGGAGGCGCTGCGGGCCCACGGCCGGCTGGACAATACCATCATTCTCTCCACGTCGGACCACGGCGAGGCGTTTGGCGAGCACGGCGTCAACGGCCACCGGCGCACGTTCTACGAGGAGATCATCCACATCCCCTGCTGGATGCATCTGCCCGAGAAGCTGGCCCGGCAATACGGAGACGTGCTGCGGGCCAACCGCGCGGCCAACGTCTCCAACCTGGACTGGGTACCGACCCTGGTGGACCTGCTCGGCATGGAGCGCGAGCCCGCGGTGGCGAAGCTGATGACGGAGGTGCACGGCAAGAGCATGGTGCGGCGGCTCGATCCGGAGCGCCTGGTGCTGGTGCAGAACGGCACCAACGGCCAGCGGCTCTCCGATGGATTCGCCCTGCTGCGGGGTTCCTGGCGGTTGCTCGACCATCCGCTCGGTGCCGACGGCCATATCGAGCTGTACAACCTGGCGCAGGACCAGGGAGAGCGGAAAAACCTGTGGGCCGACACCGCCCCGCCGGAGCGGGGCCACTGGCAGACGGCGATCGCCCAGTTCCCCGTGCTGGCCCGCCAGGCCGCGGCCTTGCTGGTGGAGGGCACGTTGAAAGCGGCCACTCCCCCCCATTGACCGGCGCCCGGGCGTGATGGACAGTCAATTGCCGCCGAGCCGCGTCCCCGCGGTGTGATCGCGCCGCAGTGCGGCGCATCCCTAGCCCGCAGCAGGAACCCGCCGTGCACCGTTTCCGTCCCCACGCCTGGATGCTGCCGGTGGTGCTGATCGCCGCGGCGGACCTGCTCCTGCGCTGGCGGCAACTGCTGCAGTGGACGCCCAAGGAATTCGCCTGGTACGCGTTCTCGATCGCCTACGTCCTCGTCTGGCTGCGCATTTCCGTGTGGCTGCTGCTGCCGCTGCGCCACCGGCGCGCCCTGTTCTGGGGCGCGGTGCTGCTCCAGTCGGCGGTCTCCACCTATGTGCTCCTGGTGCACTTCAATCACTACCTCTACTTCGGCGTGCATCCCGAGGTGATCTCGTTCAGCCAGTTCCTGAACGAGACCGCGGAGACCCTGCGCGTCGTTGGCGCTGCATTCACGCCGTTCAACCAGGCCCTGCTGGTGGTGCTGACCCTGGTGCTGGCGGGCCTCTGGCGGCTGGGCCTGGACGCCCCGCTCCGCCGGCGCGCCGGCTGGGCCTGGCTCGCCGTGGGCGTCGTGCTTCTGCCCGTCTTTCACAATAATGTGCAGTGGGGCCGTGGGAACTTCTATCCGGCGGTCAACTTCACATTTGCCGCCAGCAAGGCGCTGCAGTTCCACCTGCAGGGGCGCACCTTCCGCCATCTGCCGCTGGCGCGGCGGCCGGAACCCGCGCCGGTGGGGCGGCCCCTGCCCTTCGACGTGCTGGCGTTCGTCTCGGAATCCGTGCGCGCCAAAAGCATGAGCTATTTGGCCCAGGGGCGGAAGACGGCGCCGCGCGAAGAGGCGTTTTTCGCGGCGCATCCGGAGCGCGTCTTTCAATTCCCGCGCTGCTATACCAACAGCATTCACACCAACCCGTCCGTGCCCTCGATCCTGAGCGGCGTGCATCCGCTGCGGTTCCCGTCCCGGATGGGGCGCACACCGCTGCTGTACGAATACGGGGCGGCATTCCCGGATGTGGCGACCTTCCTCTTTTCGGCCCAGGCCTACGAGACCTATCAGTTCCAGGACTTCTTCCGCTCCAGGTGGCTGCGGCAATTTGTCTATCAGGAGAATTCGGGCCGGCCGCCGTTCAGCTTCGGCGGCATGGACGACCGGTATCTGCTCCCGCTGCTGCGGCAGACCGTCGACGGCCTGCCGCCGGAGCGCCACTTCATCGGCATTCTGCATTTCAACGGCACCCACCACCCCTACCGGGTGCCGGAGGGGGCGAAGGTGTGGGGCGACGGGACGGTGAACGACAAGTACGACGATGCCCTTCACTATCAGGACGGCGTGATTGGCGACGCACTGGCGCAACTGAGCGTGGCGCGGCGTTTGGACCACGCCATCGTCATGTTCACGTCCGACCATGGCGAGGGCATGAATGAGCACGGCATCTCCGGCCACCGGCGCGCGTACTACGAGGAATTCATCCACGTGCCCTGCTGGCTCTTCCTGCCCGAAGCGTTGGCTAGCCGGTATGGGGCGGCCCTGCGGGCCAACGGCCAAAGCAACGTGGCCAACGTGGATTGGGTGCCCACGCTGGTGGAGCTGATGGGCCTGGCGGAGCAACCGGACGTGCGGGCAATGTTGCAGGAGTTGGATGGCAAGAGCCTGTTGCACCCCATCGACCCCGGGCGCGTGATCGTCGTGCACAACGGCTTGACCAACATCCGGGTGCAGCAGGGCTTCGCGCTGGTGCGCGGCGGCAAGCGGCTGCTGTTCCATCCGGTCGGGGACGTCGGGGCGCTCGAGTTCTACGACTTGGCGCAAGACCCGGAAGAGCACCACGACCTGTGGCCGACGCTCTCCGAGAACGCGCGCCGCGAGTGGTTGGGCATCCTTGAGGGTTACCCGGAATTGCAGGACGAGATTCACCGCGCCCCCCCGCCCGGACTGCCCAAGCCGCGCTAATTGGCACGACTTAACTGCGAAACCGCAGATTGCGCAGATGACGCAGATTCAATGGATCGGAATTTCCGCAATTCGCAAGGGGCGCCAAGGGTCTGCAAGGACGCCATGAGTTCCTCAGAATAGCTCTGGCGGCCCCTTGCTGCCAGGGGCTCACGTCAACGGACAGAACTCGCTCCGCATGGTTCTCGGGTCTGCCCGGTTCGCCAACAGAATCTGTGAAATCTGCGGAATCTGCGGTTCACTAGAAGCAGTCTCAAAAATGCCTGAGCAGGATTACCGCACAGGCGAGTTGGACAAAACCGAGGTAGTTCTCCGGGTGATAGTCCCAACGAGTCACCACGCGGCGGAAGTTATGGAGCCAAGCAAAGAGCCGTTCAACGCGCCATCGGCGCAGGTAGCGGCGCAACGGACGACCGTCCTGGCTGGGCGGCCGGCGGCGATTTCGCACCATGCGATGCGGTGCAATCAGTTCAATGTCCCGTTCCTCCTTCAGGCGCGCATCGAGCCGATCGCTGTCATATGCTTTGTCACCGATCAGGTGTTCCGGTTGCTCGGCGGTGAATCGACAGTCAAGCGTGGCTTCGACCAAGGTCACTTCATGCGGCGAAGCGCTTCCAGTCCAGACGGCGACAGGAAGACCATGGCGCTCCGCAATTGCCATGATCTTGGACCCTTTGCCGCGCTTTGTTGGAC
Organism: bacterium; assembly: GCA_041482995.1. GTDB lineage: Bacteria > SAR324 > SAR324 > SAR324 > JACQKK01 > JBGPEV01. Next base: position 7,970 of record JBGPEV010000085.1, read on the forward strand.
CAACGCCACGGCCCCTTTTTTTGCACTCGCGAAGGAGCCGTCAATGTACGCTTCACTGAGATCGATGCCGCCTCGCGCCTGCAAATCGGCCACCAGAGCCGTCAACAGACGCCCCAGTGTCCCGTCACGCACCCACTGCGTGAACCGTCGGTGGCACGTCTGGTACGGGGCAAACTCCTTGGGCGTGTCCTTCCAGCGAGCGCCAGTGCGCAACACCCAGAGCACGCCTTCGAGCACCGGTCGGTCATCCTTGCGCGGCCTGCCGCGCTTGCCCGGCCCGCTTTTTCCTCCGCTCAGCAGCGGATGGAGCACCGTCCACTGTGCATCGGTCAGTTCCATGGGGATCTCCTCATCCATGAGGTGATCCCCTAAAGTATTCAAATTATTGGTGAAGGTCCACAGCTATTTTTGGGACTGCTTCTAGTGTCGTTGTGTACAGCCGGCACACACCGCAATCCC
>JBGPEV010000086.1:0-8422 GCA_041482995.1 bacterium
GTCTATTTCGGTATCGGCGCGTATTTCGTCGCGATGTCCCTGAAGATGAATTATGCGCTGATCCATCCGACGCGCTACGGCGGCAAGATTCCAGACTTCATGGAGTGGAATGGCCTGACGACGGTGCCCACCTTCATGGAGCCGCTGAAGAATTTCTACTTCGCGTGTGCCATGGGCCTGCTGTTCCCCCTGGTGCTCTCGTTCATTTTCGGGATTTTCACGTTCAAGCGGCACATCTACGGGGTCTATTGCGCCATCATCACGCTCGCGGAAGCGTTGATCCTGGAGCGCGGAATCGTCGAATATCAGCCCTATACCGGCGGCTTCAACGGGATCACCGAGTACGGCGTCTATGCCAGCAGGGGCTTCTATTGGATCATTCTCGTCGTCACCGCGGCGGTGGTCGTCCTGGTGCGCCTGCTCACGTATTCTCGATTCGGGACCATATTGAAATCGATTCGAGACAACGAGATGCGGGCGGAGTTCATGGGCTTCGAGGTGGCCAATTTCAAGATCTTCGTGTTCTGCGTTTCGGCCCTGATCGCGGCGGTCGGAGGCGGGCTTTACGCCGCCTGGGTCGGCATCGTCTCCTTCCTGGATGCCGGCCCGGCACTCTCCCTGGAAAGCGTGATCTGGGTGGCCGTGGGGGGGCGGGGTACTATTGTCGGCCCGGTCGTTGGCACTTTGCTGGTCAAGGGCGCGGAATTCTTTCTCAGCGAAAAGCTGCAGTGGATCTGGCAACTCTTCATGGGCGCCCTGTTCATCCTGGTGGTGATCCTCGTGCCTGACGGGATCGTGGGCGCGCTGGTGAAGCGATTGAAGGGGAATGGGGAGCAGCGCACCTTTTCGCGATTCTCATGGGAGGGCCTCCGCAAAATGTTCGGCGGCAACGTCGCCGCCGGGGGGGAGAGCCGGCCCCGCCTGAGAGACAAAAACTAAACAACGGTGCATCGGCAAATCCATGGCTCATATCCTTCAGGTCGAAAACCTGGTGACCAAGGTCTCCGGCTACACCATTCTCAACGGCCTCAATCTGGCGTTGGAAGAAGGGGAAATGCGTGTCGTTTTGGGTCCCAACGGCGCCGGAAAGACCACGATGATCGACATGATCACGGGCCGTTACAAGCCGCACTCGGGGAAAATCATTTTCAACGGCAGGAACATTACCGGCTATCCGGCGCACAAGACGTATGCCATGGGGATCGGCAGGAAATTCCAGGTGCCAACCGTCTATTTGAGCCTGAAGGTCTACGAGAACATCATGGTTTGCGCAAAGGGTCACCGGAGCGTGTTCGGATCCCTCTTGCACAGGCCCTCACGCGGAGACCAGGAAAGGATCGCCGACATATTGCAATTGATCGGCCTCGAGGACAAGGCGGAAATGGACGCCGGGTCCCTGTCCCATGGTGAGCGGCAATGGCTGGAAATCGGGATGCTGGTCGTATCCAGCCCCAAGCTCTTGCTCTTGGACGAACCCACAACCGGGATGACGGTTGCCGGCAAGACCAAGACGGCGCAATTAATCAAGACGATCGCTAAGCAGCATTCGATGCTGGTGGTAGAGCACGACATGCATTTCATTCGTCAAATTGCCAACAAGATAACCGTCATGCACCAAGGCCGGGTGATCGCCGAAGGCACGATGAATGAGGTGGAAAACGACCCCAAGGTCAAAGAGATCTATTTGGGCAAGGGGGCGATCAGCAATGCTTGAGATTCAGAGCATCAACACCTTCTACGGATCGAGCCACATCCTTCACGATTTCTCCCTGAAGCTGTCCGCGGGAGTGATGGAGAGTGTCTTGGGCCGCAACGGCGCGGGAAAGACGACGCTCTTGAAGAGCATCATCGGGATCAATCCGCCCCATACCGGAAAGATACTGTTCGATGGGCACGACATCACCCATCTAAAACCTTACGCTCGGGCCAGGCTCGGCATCGCCTACGTGCCACAGGGCCGCGAAATCATTCCGGATCTTTCCGTGAAAGACAATTTGCGGCTGGCGCTGCTCGGCAAAGGTAAGGACGGCAAGAACATTCCGGATTACGTCTTTGATTTCTTCCCCAAGCTGAAAACCCTGCTGAACCGAAAGGGTGGGTATCTCAGCGGCGGGGAGCAGCAGCAACTCGCCATCGGCCGATCCCTGATTCAAGAGCCGAAACTTCTGCTGCTCGATGAGCCCACCGAGGGATTGCAGCCCTCCGTCGTGGAAGAAATCGAAGAAAGAATCATGCAGATTCACAAGCAGACCAAGAATACCATCTTGATTGTCGAGCAGAGGCTGGACTTGGTGAAGAAAATCACGGACAACTTCTTCGTCATCGATAACGGCGGAATTGTAGCAGACGGGAAAGTCAGTCAACTGACGGATGAGGTCGTGAAAAAATATCTGACCGTGTAATGCCGAAAATCAAAGGGCGTTCATCATGTTCAGGGGAGATGGGGAGAAATGCTCCAGAATCCGGGACTTGGGGAGTGGGCCGGTGAAACAGCTGCTGTTGCGGCGCGGTGTTGCGCACTGGGTGGACGGAATTTCTAAACCTTATAACAATGGGAGAAAGCCATGATTCACGGTGATATCTCCAGCAGCGCTGATGGGGTCGGCGTGGCGGTGGTGAACTACAAGATGCCTCGCATGCATACCAAGAAGGAGGTCATCGAAAACTGCAAGAACATCGCAAAGATGATCGACGGCATGAAGCTGGGGCTGCCGGGGATGGATCTGGTGATCTTCCCCGAGTACAGCACCCACGGCATCATGTACGATCACAAGGAAATGATGGATACCGCCGCCATTATTCCGGGCGAGGAAACGGCGATCTTTGCTCAGGCGTGCATTCGGAACAAGGTCTGGGGCGTCTTTTCTCTTACGGGCGAGCGCCACGAGGAGCATCCCAAGAAGGTTCCCTACAACACCCTGATCCTGATGAGCGACCGCGGCCAGATCGTGCAGAAGTACAGGAAAATCATGCCGTGGTGCCCGATCGAAGGCTGGTACCCCGGCAATTGCACCTATGTCTCCGATGGCCCGAAGGGAATGAAAGTGAGCCTGATCATCTGCGACGACGGCAACTATCCCGAAATCTGGCGGGATTGCTCCATGCGCGGCGCGGAGCTGATCGTCCGGTGTCAAGGCTACATGTACCCGGCCAAGGAGCAGCAGATCATGGTCGCGAAGGCGATGGCCTGGATGAACAACACCTACGTCGCGGTGGCCAATGCCGCCGGGTTCGACGGGGTGTATTCCTACTTCGGCCATTCCGCCATTGTCGGTTTCGATGGACGCACCTTGGGCGAATGCGGTGAAGAGGAAAACGGCGTCCAGTACGCGTCGATCTCCAAGTTCCTCATCCGGGACTTCCGCGCCAACGCGCAATCCCAGAATCACCTGTTCAAGCTGCTCCACCGCGGGTACACCGGTATGATCAACTCGAAGGAAGGCGACAAAGGCGTCGCCGAATGCCCGTACGAGTTCTACCGGAACTGGGTCAACAACCCGGATCGCGCCCGCAAGAACGTGGAGGAACTCACGCGCTCCACTGTGGGTACCGACGAATGCCCGATCGAGGGTCTGCCGAACAAACAGACCACGAAGGTGGCATGACTTCGGGGCATTACGCGATTTCCCGAACGTGCGGACGATCGTGACAAGCCTTGCCGTACACGGTCTTGGTTGCCTTATATGAGAAGATTCCTCCGGATCTTGTCCGGGGGAATCTTCTCGCAATTTCACCGGTTATTTCCCTTCCGTCGCCGATCCGGCTCCCTGGCTGTTGCCTTGCCGAAGCCCGCCGCGCTCCCCCGAGGCGCTGCGTGCCGCGGTCCCTTCTGAAAGCGATCCGCATTGGGCACGAACGGCGAAGGTAGTCGCGGGTGCGGGGGTGAGGTTTGCATTGCCAAGGAGCACGGGCGAATGAACGAACAAATGCGCGGCGTGGTGCCACCGCTGGTGACGCCGCTCAAGTCCGACCGCACGCTGGACGTTCCCGCCCTGGAGCGCCTGCTGAATCACGTGTTGCGGGCGGGCGTCCACGGCGTGTTCCTGCTGGGCACGACCGGCGAAGCGTATGTGCTCAGCGAAGCGCTGCGCCGGGAAGCGGTCGAGGCGGCGGTCAGCATCGTGAAGGGCCGCGTGCCGGTCTACGTGGGCGTGGGCGACGCGGAGCCCGGCCGGGTGCTGGCCCACGGGGAGGCCGCGGCCCGGGCTGGCGCGGACTTCCTCGTGCTGATTTCCCCCGCCTACTTCGACTATGCCCCGGCGGAACTGTCGGGCTACTTCGCGGACCTGGCGGCGCGCATGCCGCGGCCCGTGGTGCTGTACAACAATCCCGGCGTGACGCGGAATCCCATCACGCCCGAGGTACTGCAGCCCCTGTTCACCGCCAAGAACATCGTGGGCATCAAGGACAGCACGGGGCAGGCGGACATCGGCAACAAGGGGCTGGTGCAACTGGCCCAGTATCCCCATTTCCGCTGGTTCGAGGGGATCGACACCCTGCTCGCCCAGGCCGTGCTGCTGGGCGCCCACGGCGGCGTGGCGGGCGGGGCGAACCTCTTCCCGCGCCTCTATGTGCGGCTCTTCGAGGCCGCCCAGGCCCGGGACGTGGCGGGCGTGCGGCAGTGGCAGCGGGGCGTGGTGGCGCTGCAAGCCGTGTATGGGGAGGATCGGGCGCACAGCACGGGCGTCGGCGCCTATCTCAAAGGGATCAAGTACGGGCTCCAGGTGCTGGGAATCTGCGGAGCGGACGTGACCTGGCCCTTCCAGCCGATCTCCTCCGAGGCGCGCCAGGGCATCGAGCGCATCCTGCGCCAAGTGGCCGAGCTGAGCGGCGAGTAGGGGCGACCGGCGGTCGCCCGGAAGGCAACCGGCGGTCGCCCGCGCCGGGCGACGTGCGGCGGGCTGCGGCTTGACCTCGCCCCCGCCCCGGTTCTAGGTATGAAATGGACCAGGATCCAACCGCTCCTCTGGCAACAGGTGCCGTCATGCCCCACGATCACGATCACGACGCCGAGTTCACGGAAGTCCCGTCCGACCCCGCCCTGCGGGTGAAGGCGCTGGAGTCCCTGCTGGTGGAGAAGGGACTGGTGGACCCGGCGGCGCTGGATGCCATCATCGACACCTACGAGCGCAAGATCGGGCCCCGCAACGGCGCGCGCATCGTGGCCCGGGCCTGGACGGACCCCGCCTACAAGCAGCGGCTGCTGAGCGACGCCACCGCGGCCATCGCGGAGCTGGGCCATTTGGGGCGCCAGGGGGAGCACATGGTGGCGGTGGAAAACACGGCCCGTGTCCATAACCTGGTGGTCTGCACGCTCTGCTCCTGCTACCCCTGGCCGGTGTTGGGCCTGCCGCCGGTCTGGTACAAGTCCTCCCCCTACCGCTCGCGCGCGGTGATCGATCCGCGGGGCGTGCTGCGCGAATTCGGACTGGATCTGGGCGACGAGGTGGAGGTGCGGGTCTGGGATTCCACTTCGGAGATGCGCTACCTGGTGCTGCCGGAACGGCCGCCTGGAACGGAGGGCCTGAGCGAGGACGCGCTCGCGGGACTGGTGACGCGGGATGCGATGATCGGCGTCGCCAAGGTGCCGCCGCCCGTCAAAGGGGGGCGGCCATGAACGGCATTCACGACATGGGCGGCATGCACGGCTTCGGGCCCATCGAACGCGAAGCGGACGAGCCGGTGTTTCACGCTCCCTGGGAAGCGCGGCTTTTCGCCATCCGGCACGCCATGGGCGCCTGGGGCAAATGGAACATCGACGGCTCCCGCCATGCGCGGGAGATCATTCCCCCCGCCGAATACCTGCGCATGAGCTACTACGAGCGCTGGCTGGCGGGGCTGATCGCCCAGATGATCCAGGCGGGCCTGGTGACCCGCGAGGAAGTGCGGAGCGGCCGCCCGGCCCCCGGCGCGGCCAGGGCCACGCCCGCTCTCGCACCGGCGGAGGTTGCGCGGGTGCTGGCCCGCTCGCCTTCCCTGCGGGACGTGCAGATCGCCCCGCGCTTCCAGGCGGGCGACCGCGTGCGCGCGAAAAACGTGCACCCCACCGGCCACACGCGCCTGGCGCGTTACGCGCGCGGCAAAGCGGGAGTGGTTTTGCGCGACCACGGGGTGCACGTCTTCCCCGATACCAACGCCCACGGGCTGGGCGAGCAGCCGCGCCATCTGTATTCCGTGCGCTTCGAAGGGCGCGAACTGTGGGGCGACTCCGCCGGGCCGCGCGATGCCGTGCACCTCGACCTGTGGGAGTCCTACCTTGAGCCCCTCTAGCGTGTGCGGAATCCGGCGGGGACTCTCCATGGAGCGGCGACCGCGCCGTGGGTCCGTGCCATGGCGCTGAACACGGCACATCTCACCCGGTGCATTCAAACCCTGGAAGCCGCGGTCGAGTTGCTGCGCGGCGCGGCGCCGGATAGCATTCACTACGAGGTATACCGGAATGCCGTGGTGAAAGGATTCGAATTGGCGCTGGAAACCAGCGGCAAGTTGCTGCGCAAAGCACTGCGGGCTTATGGCGTCAGTTCCCAGGCGGCCGACCGGCTCACGTACAAGGATGTCTTCCGGCACGGCGCCAAGCATGGCCTTGTGGCCCCCGAGGCGGTCGAACGCTGGTTTGCCTATCGGGACAACCGGAACAACACTGCCCACGACTATGGAGAGGCTTTTGCGCGTGAAACACTCACGTTGATTCCCGCGTTTCTCGATGACGCCCGTGCGTTGCAGGCCGGGTTGGCGGTACTGAAGGAAGATCGCGATGCTTGATCTCAAGCCCACGGACGAGGCGGCCATTCTGGCCCTTCTGAAGCGCTACGTGCCGGACGCCGATGTTTGGGCCTTTGGAAGCCGTGTGACGGGGCGGGCCCACGCGGCGAGCGATCTCGATCTGGTGATCCGCAATCCGCCGAATCTGAGCGTTCCGCAGGAGCGCCTGACTACCCTGCGGGGCGCCCTGGCCGAAAGCGACGTGACCATACTGGTGGATGTCGTGGATTGGTCCACCATTCCGGAATCGTTCCGCCGGGAGATCGAACAGGCACACCGCGTGATGCGCCAACCCGGTGCGGCGGCGTGACCGGCACGGAAAGCGGTGAGCCGGGCGCGCCCTCTGTTGGATGAGAAACATCCGCCGGGCCGCGCGATGCCGTGCACCTCGACCTGTGGGAGTCCTACCTTGAGCCCCTCTGACCGGCCCCCGGGCGGTCCCGCCGGTGCGGGCCCGGCCGCGCCCGGCCTGCCGCGGGACGATTCCGGGCCCGTGTTTGCCGAGCCGTGGGAGGCCCAGGCGTTCGCGCTCGCGGTGCACCTCTCCCAGGCCGGCTGGTTCACCTGGAAGGAGTGGACGGCTGCGCTGAGCGTCCAACTCAAGGCCGCCGACCGGGAGCACCCCGGCGACGGTTCCCGCTACTATCACCATTGGCTGGCCGCCCTGGAAGCCCTGGTGGCCGCCAAGCGCCTCGCCGATCCGGCGGCGCTGCACCGGCGCAAGGAAGCCTGGGCGGCCGCCTACCGGGCCACACCCCACGGGAAACCGGTGGAGTTGAGTGCGGCGAAAGACATCCCGTAGGGGCGACCGGCGGTCGCCCACCCGAGGCGCGGGCCGCCGCGGGTCTCCCCTACCTGCGCCGCCGCCAGAGCGGCCGCACGCGGCCATCCGCGTCGAACGGGCGCCAAAGCTTGGCCACGCCATAGGCCAGCACGAACAGGAACAGCACCAGACTGCCGGCGAGGGTCCAGGTCACGGCGCGGGCGCGGCGGCGGGGGCGCCGGGGGCGGCAGGACGGTTGTGGACGGCCTGCACGATCTGGTGGAATTGCTGGGCCAACTCCTTCTCCTTCAGCACGATCTGCTGAGCGGAATGGGCCGTGTCCACGCTGTGGGGATTGACCCAGGTGGTGAGGGCGAGATTGGGCAAGCTGATTTCCTTGCCCTTGAAGAACTTCGCCAGGGTGATGTGCAGCGGCTTGGCGGTGATCAGGGTCTTGAACGACGCGCGCAGGTTGTGGGCCCGGCTGTGCAGTTCCGGATGTTCCCACTCCTCCACGTACCAGGTGTTCAGATTGTCCCGGTAGACGGCGGAGAGCCGGCCGTACTTCACGAGGTTCAGCAGCAGTAGCACCTCCGTCACTTCCCGCTTCTTGGTGATGCAGTCCAGGTAGTTGTAGGCGCGGTACTTGAACAGCTCCAACACCGTGTTCAGGATGCGGTGCACGTTGTCCGGCCGGACGTAGGCCAGCGTGTTGTCCACACGGTTGCCCAGGTCCATGAACTTGGCGTCGAACTCGATCACGGTGCGCGTCTCCTTCAGCGTGCCCTGGTTGAGCACGCCGTAGTAGCCGTTCAGCACCACGTCCGCCAGGCCCGCCAGGAAGGTCGATTTCTCCCGCAGCACCACCTCCTCGGGCAGGTGATCCAGGTAGCCGAA
>JBGPEV010000087.1:0-8388 GCA_041482995.1 bacterium
AACTGCTCCCCCTGGTCGCCTCGGGGGTGCGCTTCCAAGACGGAGTTAGAGACGAGGCGCAACCGGACCGCAGCGAACCGCAATTGCAGCCCGAGGCGGTCGCCGCCTGAAACCCATTTACACACCTATTGACGGTGGCTCCAACCCGTCCAAGGCGGATGGATTGTGAACTGTGAACAAGACCTGCCGCCTCACAGGATTGTCAACGATCCATCTGCAAAGGGAACCAATCAGCCGCTGAACCAGTCTCGGATTGAGCGCTTGATCGAGATTGTCGATGGCCATGCATTTCGGAGCCTTTGGTGAGAGCGCCAGAACTGCACAGAATAGGACATATAGCGCCCCTTCACTTGCGTCATATGCGGATAGGGTGTTCTTTCCTTCGCGCATGAAGCGATCTGTGAACCGTAGAACCGACCGTGGACGGGAAACGGAGGAGGAAAGCAGGTTTTCTGTCGCGCTTGTTGCATCAATCGTCTTCACCCATCCGATCATCTCAATCAATTCCTCCAGAGCGCCGGCAATAAGCTCACTCCCGCGGGCTTGTTGCTTCAATTCCTGAACCGCCTCTGCCAACCGACCGCCTGATAGGCCCACGGGGTCTCTGCTTTGTCTGTCCGGTTCAATTCCTCGCAATACGGGAGTGTATGGGGCATAAATTGAATATTCGCGAAGTGCGCTAAGTAGACGACTCGTTGGGTCAGACTCCGCGATTTCCACGGTTCTGAGTGCGACGAGGCCCTGCTCCGGATTCTTGGCGGAGCCACGTTGCGCTGCAGAACGTGGTCCTCGACTCTCGATTGTCTGATCTCCCGACTTCAGCTCCTCGGTCTTGAACCACCAAGCCGGCCGAGGTGCTTCTAGAGGGTTGTTCAAACTCACCGAATAGCTGGCAAAATCAGACTCGGCTTGAAAAGAGATGTTCGGGCTGATGTGTTCGTTTCGAAACGCGCTCTTGTATAGCCTTGGTACGCCAGGCCGCACGCCACGCCTCTGCAGGGCCTCGTCATCAACGCGCCCAGAGGCTGCTGCTGAGAGAACTCCAAGCGCCTCGAGAACATTGCTTTTTCCGCTTCCGTTCGCCCCAATGAAGGCGTTTACGTTTCCAAGCGGAATTTCCTGATCGGCGATCGACTTGAAGAATCGAATCGTCAGTTTCGAGATCAGGAAGTCTGAGCCTGATGTCACTCAATGCTCCAGTTTGTGATCCGTGACCCGCTGGCAGTTGATCCCTACTCCTCTAGCTGGATCAACTCAATGCTGTGGTTGTCGGGGTCGCGCACGAAGGCGATGACGCGGCCGCCGTACTTCATGGGGCCGGGCTTGCGCGGCACGTTGACGCCCGCCTTTTCCAGCCGCTCGCACAGGCCGTAGATGTCCTCCACCCCGATGGCGATGTGGCCCCAAGCGTCGCCCAGATCGTAGGGCGCTTCCTTGCCCCAATTGTAGGTCAGCTCCAGTTGGGGCGCGTTGGGGTCGTCATGGTACCCGAGGAAGGAGTTGGTGAATTTGCCGTCCGGGTATTCTTTCTGGCGGATCAGCTTCATGCCTAGGTGGCGGGTATAGAACTCGATCGCCTTGTCCTGATCTTTGACGCGCATCATCGTGTGCAGATACTGCATGCCCGGCTCCTGAAACGGGTGGGGGAACGCTGAATGCCCAAGGTCGCGGCGCTTTGTGATGGAGATTACACGTCTGGCGGGCAGATTTGAAATATGAATGGTCGTGCAGGGGTTAGCCAAGGAAAGTAACCCATACCAGAGTCTGGGCGATCCTTATGATACCAGCAGGCCCCTCCCCCAACCGGTCCAAACAGACGGACTCCAGGCGACCCAACCGGATTTTGCTTGCCACCGGAGCCGATATACGTTAATATCTACCGTATATGGATGATCTTGGGGGGTAATGCGTTCTAAGAGTCTGATATGAAAGGGATGCTTAGACAGTCCAAACGGTTCTTGCCGCCGAAGCCCAAAGGCAAGGGGGCGCCAAAGGAACTGACGCACGATCAGATTTCTCAAGCGATCCGCAGCTTCCAAAGCAAGGGTGGGCTGATCCGTCGGCTGCCGCCCCAGGGGAGGGATGCCCGCACCCTGGTCGGCCGCAGTTGGGACGTGGCCTACGAGTCTCTGTTCGAACACTGGTAGCCGAACAGCGTGCCGCCGGCCAGACCGGCTTTTCTCTGTTGCTCCGGGACGGCCGGACCTCCACACCGCACGATCCGGCGGCACGTTGTGCAGTTCTCGCAACACTCCCTCCGTCTGCTGCCGTTGGTTCGCTCTCGCCGCCGCACCTCCGTCCCTGCGCGCTTGTCTTTGCCATTGCCGCTGCGCGAAGAGTAGACTGCACGATTGCCAACCCGCCGCCCCGAACCGCCCTGCGCCCGAGCATGCCGCCTTCCCACCACAACCCCGGCAAGCCCATCGTGCTGAAGTTCGAGCAGGAGACGGTGATCGCCTTCTCCATCTCGGCCCTCTCCACCTATGCCCTGCTGCCGGAGCTGAATTGCGCCTTCGACATGGGCGACTGCCTGCTGGACGCCGTGCCGATCGAGCGCGTGTTCGTCACCCACGCCCATGGCGACCATACCCGCTGCCTGCTGCGGCACGAGTCCCTGCGGCGCCTGATGGGCATGGCGCCCGCCACCTACTACGTGCCGCACCAGATCGAGGAAGGGTTCAAGGGCCTGGCCCTGGCGTGGAAGACGCTGGAGAACGTGCGCGATCCCAACTACCAGCCGCCGCGCTTCGAGGCCGTGCGGCCCGGCGACGTGGTCTGGCTGCACCGCCAATTGGCCGCCAAGGCGTTCCTGGTCAACCACACGCTGCCGTCCCTCGGCTATACCGTCTTTGACGTCCGCAAGAAACTGCTGCCCGAGTTCCACGGGCGCCCGGGGCCGGAACTGGCGCGCATGCGCAAGGAAGGCGTGCCGTTCGAGGAGGAAGTCTGGCTCCCCCGCGTCACCTTCATTGGCGACAGCACCATCGACACGCTCTACCGCGAGCAGCACGTGGGGCAGTCCCGCATCCTGTTCCTGGAGGTGACCTATCTGCTGGACGACGACGAGGACCTTGCCCGCCAGCGCGGGCATACCCACCTGAACGACCTGCTGCGCTTCCTGCGGGATTGCCCAGGGGTGCTGCAAAATCCCCACATTGTGCTCAAGCACTTCAGCATGCGCTACGACCGCAACCTGATCCTCCAAACGCTGAAGGCCAAGCTTCCCGCGGAGTTCCAGGAACGCGTGCACGTGCTGGTGTAGCGGCGGCGGCGGGCGGGCGGGACGCGTACCCCTTTCGTCCCTCGGTCAAGCGCGGGGCTTCCCTAGTGTTTGCCATTTGAATTTCGGGGACCAGCCACAGACAGCAACTGCCCAAAAGCCACAATCGGTGGCGACGGGCCTCCTGGCCCGTCTCCGGGCTCGCGCCGCCGGCCAGGGAGGCCGGCCCCCACCGATGCGGTCTTTGGAAAGTAGGTACTACCGCCGCAGGGTGTGCACCGTCTCGCCCTCGGCCAGTAGCACGGTGTGGGCCAAGCCGCAGAAGAGGCCGCACTCCATCACGCCGGTGATCCGGCGGATGCGCGCTTCCAACTCCGGCGGATCGGGGATGGCGCCGAACGCGCAATCCAGGATGTAGCCCTGATTGTCGCTGAGGAAGGGCTGGCCGCCGGCCTGCCGCAGGGTCACCGGCGCGCCCAGGTCGCCCAGCTTGCGCGCGGCCACCTGCCAGCCGAAGGGATTCACTTCCACCGGGAGCGGGAATTTGCCCAGGGTCGGCACGCGCTTGGAGCCGTCGGCGAAGATCACCAGGCGGGTGGAGGCCGCGGCCACGATCTTCTCGCGGAAGAGCGCGCCGCCGCCGCCCTTGATCAGATTGAGGCCGGGGTCTACCTCATCGGCGCCGTCCAACGTCATGTCGATGCGGGTGGTGCGGGAGAAGTCCGTCAGGGGAATCCCCAGTTCCCTCGCCATGTTCTCGGCCCAGCGGGACGAGGGCACGCCCTGGATCTTCAGGCCGCCCCGGATGCGCTCTCCCAGCTTGCGCAGGGCGAACGCCGCGGTGGAGCCCGTGCCGAGCCCCACCACCATGCCGTCTTCCACCAGCGCCGCGGCAGCCTCAGCCGCCAACTGCTTCTCACGGTCGCGGGTCATGGCGCGGATCGGGGCGGCACGGGGAGTAAGGAAACGAGACGCGGGGTGGGCACGGCTCAGGAGGGGAGCTTGCCCGGGGGCAGGCTGTCATCGCCGTGCCCGCCGGTGGCCGGGTGGGTGGAGGAGAACTCGACCGAGTTCGCGGTGGCGGATGGGCCGGAAACGCCGCCGCTGGCCGGAGCGCCCTCGTGGCTGAGCGTCCCTGCGTCCCCGGCAGGGGGGCCGGTGGGTTCGTCGTCCTCCAGCTTCATCAACTTCTCGCCTTCCTCCACGTGCTTCTGCACGAACTCCTCGGCCTGGGTCTTCACGGAGGTCATCTCCTCCTCCATGGAACGCTTGAATTCCTTCACCTCCTCCATCTCGGTGAACTGCCGGACTTCCCGGTCCACCTGATCCTTCAGATCGTTGGTGGTGCGCTTGAACTGCGCGAACATCTTGCCGAGAGAGCGGGCCACTTCCGGAAGCTGCTTGGGTCCGATCACCACGAGGCCGATGACCATGATCAACAGCAGTTCGCTCATGCCAATGCCGAACATATGGCCTCGCCGTTTCCGCACTGCCTGAGGTTGCCGATGCCGGCGCCGTCCTGACCCGGCCCCGAGTGGAAAGGTCAGTTTACGCCCCCGGTGGCGGCCTGACAATGCCGTCCCCGATTTTGCGCGCCTCCAGGGGGCCGTGCTAGCGTCGCGCCAGCCGTTCACCGGTTCCGCACCGTTGCGCACGGGGCGGGCGCTCGGAAAGGAGCAACGCCATGGCCGACGTGCTGCGTGCGGCGGACGCCATCTGGCAACTGGCCCGGCAGGGGGTGCACTACCCGCCGGGGTGGCGGGGCAAGCTGACGGTGGAAGAGGGCTACCGCGTGCAACTGGAGCACTTGGCCCGCCACGTGCGCGGCGGGGAGCGCCACGCGGGCTGGAAAGTGGGCCTCACCGCCCCGGCGATCCGTGCGCAAGTGGGCTATCACCGGCCCGTCTTCGGCTTCCTGCTGGAAAGCGGCGCCCACCCCAGCGGCAGCCGGTTCCGCGCCGCCGATCTGATCACGCCCCTGCTGGAACCGGAACTCTGTCTCACCGTGGACCGCACGCTGCGCGGCCCGGGGATTACGCCCGCCCAGGCCCGCCAGGCGGTCAGCGCGGCCGCACCGGCCTTCGAGCTGGTGGAACGGCGCGGGAGCTTTAGCGACGATCCGCCGCTTTCCATGGCGGACAACGTGCAGCAGAAGGGATTCATCACGGGCGCAGAGTTGCATCCGCTCCCTCCCGCCCTGGCGCTCAAGACGGTCACCGTGGAGGTGTTCCTCAATGGCCAATCGGTGGAGCGCGCCAGCGGCGGCGAAGTCTTCGGGGACCCTGCCGCGTCGTTGGCGTGGCTGGCCAATGCGCTCGCGCCCTTTGGGCTGGCCGTGGAACCCGGCATGCGCATCATGAGCGGCTCCTTCACCCGGCAAGTCCCCGCCCGCCCCGGCGACAGGATCGAGGCGCGCTTCGACCCGATCGGCACGGTAGCGGCGCTATTCGAATAGCGCTGCCCGCGCCGCCGGCCAATCCCCGGGTTTCCGCCCGGGCCGCTGAACGAGGCCTTTGCGTCAATACCGGGCGCTTGCAGGGGCGGATCGCGATCCGCCCCTGCACACCCGAATTCCCTCGATCCCGGCAAGGGCCCACAGGCACCGCCAACCGGGAATTCGAGTTATGCAAAGCTCCCACTGAACGGGGCAGGAACGGGCCGCAAACCGTGCCTGCATGGCACGCGCGGAAAATCCTTTGGATTCCTGGCAAAGATGCGGGAAGATTTATGGAGGGGGAAAGCCGCCGGGGCGGGACCCGGGTGGCCGGTTGCCGTCTTCTCCGCAACGTGCGATGGGAGCCGGTGAACCCTGGCACCGGCAGAGGAGCAAGGATGATTCCGCAAGAAGCTGGCAAGTTGCTGTGGGAGTCCGCCCAGCAGGGGCTGTACTACCCGTATGCGTTGCAAGGGCGCCTGAACCTGGAACAGGCCTACCAGGTGCAGTTGGAGGTGCTGGCGCGCCACCTGAGCGGCGGGGAAACCCAGGCGGGCTGGAAGATCGGTCTCACCGCCGACGCCGTGCGGGCCCACTTCCGCAGCCAGACGGCGGTGTTCGGCTACCTGCTCGCCAGCAATGGGGTCGGGAGCGGCCACAGCTTCGACTCCGACCAGGTGATCGCGCCTTCCATCGAGGCGGAACTGTGCTTCACCCTGGCCAAGGACCTGCACGGTCCGGGCGTGACGCCGGAGGCCGTGCTCGAGGCCGTGGCGGCGGTTTCTCCCGCCTTCGAGATCATCGAGCGGCGCGGCGACATGGCCGCCGATCTGCCGCTGGGCGTGGCGGACGACGTGAGCCAATGGGCCTATGTGCTGGGCTCCCCGCTGCTCCCCTATCCGCGCAAATTGGATCTGGGGGGCGTGCAGATGGAACTGCGCCGCAACGGCGAGGTGGTGGCGGGCGGGCTGGGCCGCGAAGCGATCGACAACCAGATTCACTCCCTCGCGTGGCTGGCCAACCAACTGGCCGCCCACGGCAAATGGATCGAAGCGGGCCAGATCGTGCTCTCCGGCTCGTTCAACCGCCCGCTGCCCATCAACAAGGGCGACCGCTGGGAGGCCAGCTTCTCGGGCATCGGAAAGGTGGCCTGCGAATTCGCGTGACCGCCGCCGGTTGACCGCGCAATCGCCCGGTGCGCCGGGGCAGTTGTCGCGGCAACCGCGGGCTGGCACGGCAATCTTGCTTGTGTACCCTGGTCTTTCCGGAGCGCCTGCGCGGCGCCACCCCCTTTCACGCCAACCCTGTCCTCACCCGCCATGGCCGAATACACGCTCTATTGCTTCGCCCAATCCGGCAATGCCTACAAGGCCGCCTTGATGCTGAACCTGTGCGGCGCCGACTGGAAACCGCGCTGGGTGGATTTCTTCAACGGGGAAACCCGCTCGCCGGAATACCGCGCCGGCATCAACGAGATGGGCGAAGTGCCCGTGCTGGAGTTCGGGAGCGAGCGGCTCACCCAATCCGGCGTGATCCTGGACTTTCTGGCGGGCCGGTTCGGCAAATTCGGCCCTGCCAACGAGCGGGAGCGGCGGGAAATCCTGCGCTGGCTGCTCTGGGACAACCACAAGCTGACCAGCTACATCGCCTCGCTGCGCTACTTGCTGCGGTTTGTCCCCGGCGGGGAAACCCCGGTGACCGATTTTTTGCGGGGCCGCACCAAGGGCAACCTGGCCATCCTGGACAAGCACTTCGCCGCCCAGCCCTTCGCCATCGGCAGCCGGCTCACCATCGCCGACCTGTCCCTGTGCGGCTATCTCTATTGGCCTGACGAATTCGGCGTGTCCTGGGAGGATTACCCGCGCGTCGGCGCATGGCTGGAGCGCATCCAGGCGCAGCCGGGGTGGGTGCATCCGTACCAGTTGATGCCCGGTCATCCGCTCCCGGCCAAGGCCAAGTGACCCGCGCACCAACGGCCCATGCCGGGCCTGCCGGGCGGCGCCGGCTTGTCCTTGTCCTTCTACTGGGAATCTCCATGGCTTCCGGAGGGTGTTTCCCGCTGCTCAACGACATCGCGACGGACCTGGACAACGCGCCGGTCTTTATCCAGCAGCCGCCGGAGAAGCCCACCTACAACGCCGCGCGCAACCGCCCGCTGCAGGAAGCAAACTATCCGGACTTGCGGAACCTGGCCGCAAGCTGGCCGCCGGACGATGCGTTCGCCCGGGTGTTGGCCATTGTGCGGCGGCGGAGCTGGGCCATCGCCGGGCTGGACGAGCGGGGCCGGCGCGTGCAGGCGGTCTCTCTCACCCCGGTGCTCCGCTTCCGGGACGACGTGGTGATCGAGGTGCGCACCGCACCCCCCGGCAGCGACGCCGACATCCACAGCATCGTGGCGATGCGCAGCAAGTCCCGCGTCGGCCGCCGGGACTTCGGCGCCAACGCCAAGCGCATCCGGGCGTTCTTCCGCGATCTGCGCGCCGCCCCCTGACGAGCCTCAGGCCGTGACTTGGCAAGTCTGGCTGGCCTTTGTAGCGGTCGCCGCCGCGCTGATCGCGACCCCGGGCCCCACCGTCCTGGTGGTGCTGGGCTATGCCGTATCCTCGGGGCCCCGCCGCGCCCTGGCCAGCTTGCTGGGAGTGGCGGCCGGCGACGTGGTCGCGATCGCGGTGTCCGCCGTGGGCTTCGGTGCGGTGCTCGCCACATCCGCGACGGCCTTTGGCGTGCTGAAGGT
>JBGPEV010000088.1:0-8380 GCA_041482995.1 bacterium
CCCTTGGGACTGCCCGTCGTGCCGCTCGTGTAGTCGATGGCGATAGTCTGCTGCTCATCCTGCACCGGAAAGGGCGGCTCGGCCGGAGACTGCCCCGCCAGCCAGGCCTCGTAGTCCGCGCTGCCGGCGGGACGCCAGCCATCGTCGGGCCCGGCGGCCGGGTCCTCCATCACGAATACCTTGCGCAGCCCGCGCAATTCGTCCGCGACGGGCCGGATCACGCCCAGCAGCCCGCGGTCGATGAGCAGGATCGTGCTGCCGGAATGCTTGAGGATGTAGGCCACCTCCCGTCCATTGAGCCGTGTGTTGATCGCGACGATGACGCCGCCGGCGAACGGGATGCCGAAGTGGCTTTCCAGCAGCACCGGCAGGTTGGGCGCCAAGATCGCGACCCGCTCTTCCCGCCGCACGCCCAGGGCGCGCAGCCCATTGGCTTGGCGGCACACGCGCTCGAAGAACTCCCGGTAGCTGCGCCGCTGCTCCCCATACACGGTGGCGGTGCGCCCCGGGAACACCCGCACCGTGCGCTGAAGCTGGCTGAGCGGGCTGAGCGGCGCCTGATTGACGGCCATGAACGTCGACTCCCGATCGGTGAGGATGGGACTGTCAGCCGGCCGCGGACAGGCTTTGAAATTGGGCACGGCGCCGGTTGGGCACGAACAACAGATTTCTCGCCGCGCTCGAAATGACCACCTGATGTCATTCCGAATGAAATGAGGAATCTGCTGTAGCAGGTCGTGGAATCGCCGACTTACAACGCCACCATCAAAAATAGGGAATTCCCCGCGGACTTGCAAACCTTCGTTGGAGGGGCACGGTCCACCTGCGCCGCCCGCACCGTCTTGATCCCCTTGCGGTTCCGACACTTGTAATTCCCGCCGGTTTGCCTTAAGGGTTAACTATCCTCCGCAACACAGGCGGGATGCGCGGCGCCGCAAGACGCGGGAGTCCCGCGCGCCTCTTCGTGCAGAAGCTGTACACAGGGACGTGGCTCAGCGCCGAAGGGAGTCTTAAGGATATGGACATCACAGCCCTGCTGCGAACACCCCTCGTCATTCTCGCCGTGCTGCTCGCCGTCACGGCGTGCGGCCCAAAGAAGCCCGCCCCGCCGACCCCCGAGGAACAGAAGCGCCAGGCGGAGCAGGCCGAACTTCAGCGCCTGCGCAACTCCGAGACGGAGCGCATCGCCAGGGAAGAGTCCGCGCGCAAGGCCGAGGAAGACCTGCGCAGGGAAGAACAACGGCGCAAGGAGGAATCCGAACTGCCCAAGGAGTTCGGCAAGCCGGCGCCTCCTGCGCCGCCGCCGCCGGAAGCCGCGCCGCTCATCGCCGGCACGCCGGCCACCGGGACCGAGCAGCCCGCGGTGCCCTATGACCAGGCGTTCCCGCCCATTCCGGATCGGGTGGTGCGCGTCGCCGTGGTGAGCGCTCCCAGCCAGGCCAATGTGGCCGAGCGCATCGGGGTGATGCTCTCCGAGACCGAGCGGGAGAATCTGGAGCGCGCCCTCGGCATGGGCCTGCGCATCGCCTATCTCTCCCAGGCGGATCGCGATCCGAAGCGGGAGACCCGCATCCAATATCGCGAGAAGTTCATGCAAGCGGCAGTGCGCATGGCCAGCGTGATCCCGCAGACGCAGCGCGTGGAACGCATGAGCGATGACGAGGCCAACCGTGCCGGGGTGGACGTGCTGATCCAGGTGGGGGCGGACCTGCAGTGAGGCGCGTAACAAAACTGCGAACTGCCTCAACACAAAGACCGCAAAGGAAAACGAAGAACACAAAGAACTGCAAATTTTTCACGCCGACTCGTTGAACGATTTGAGCCACTAGAGCGTTCTGGTGCGCCCGTTCAACTTGCTCAGTACTGCTGCCATGAGGAGCAAATTCTCTTTGTGGTATTCGTGGTCGGCGCCTGCCCTCGAGCGCAGCGAAGGGTGTTTCAGCAGTTTTGCCAGACGCTCCAAGCCGCGCACCGCCCCATCCTCGCCCCAGCATGCTCGTGGGCGAGGCTCGGACGCGGCCGCCGAATAACCCCAATTCAAGCGCGCAGCGCCGGACTCTTGTAGAAGGGCCGCGGCACGACGACGGCGTCCACCGGCTTGTCCCGAATCTCGACTTGCAGGGCCGTGCCGGTCTTGGCCAATCCGGCTTCCACCCGCGCCAGCGCCAGGGGTTTGCCCAGGGTGGGCGAATGGGTGCCGGAGGTCACCACCCCCACCGCGCGCCCTTCGTGCAGCACCCGATAGCCCTCCCGGGGAATACCGCGCCCGGTCACTTCCAAGCCCACCTGGGCAGAGTGGAGTCCGGCCGCCTGGGCGCGCTCCAACGCGGCACGCCCGGGAAAATTTCGTCCCGCGCCGAATTTGACGGTCCACGCCAAGCCGCATTCCAGGGGATTCCACTCCTCGCGCAACTCGTGGCCGTAGAGCGGCAGCGCCGCCTCCAGCCGCAGGGTATCCCGCGCGGCCAGGCCGATGGGGGGAATCGACAACTCCCCGGTGAGCCGGGTCCACAGGGTGTGCGCGGCCTCCCGTGGGACGGCCATTTCGCAGCCCGGCTCGCCCGTGTAGCCCGTGCGGGCCAGGAACACCGGCACGCCAAAGCAGGAGGTCTCCGCGAACGCGTAATACTTGAGGCTGCCCGGCGGGCGCGCGCACTGGGGAGCCAAGCGCCGGAAGGCCTCGGGCCCCTGGACGGCAAACAGCGCGAATTCGGCCGACACGTCCCGGAGATCCGCGCGGGCGCCCTGGGCCTGGCGCTGCATCCAGGCCAAGTCCTTATCCCGAGTCGCCGCGTTGACGATGATCCGCCAGCGGCCGGGAGCGAGCCGATAGACGATCAGATCGTCCAGCACGCCGCCGTCCTCACGGCAGAGGGGCGAATAGAGAGCCTCTCCATCCGCCAGGGCCGCCACGTCGTTGGGCAACAGGCGGCGCAACAGAGGCTCGGCATCCGGCCCCGTGAGCGTGAATTGGCCCATGTGGGAAATATCGAACACGCCGGCCGCGTGCCGCACCTGCCGATGCTCGTCCAGGGGCCGGGTGTAGTAGAGCGCCATGGCGTAGCCCGCGAACTCCCCCATCTTCGCGCCCCGGGCAACGTGCCAGGGCCCCAGCGGCAACTCCTTCATCGCTTCGCTCCAAGCTCCGCCGCGCCTGCCGTGCGGAAGGGCAGGACAAGTGCAAAGTCGGTTTGCCATCCTTCTCGGGTCGGTGGTGGCGGGCGTCTGGCCCGCCTGCGCCGCGTTGGCCGGCGGGACGCCCGCCCCACGCCGCTGGACATTGCGGCCACGACTCGACTTTGCACTTGCCCCTTGCGGAAGGGCCGACAGGATTGACTTGCTCCGGACGATAACGGCACGATGCCCCGGGGCAAATGCCTCTGGCAGGCGCCTCGGTCAACCCGCCCCCATCCCCGCCACCCCTGGCTGGGCGGCCACGGCAAGGCTTCGACCCGATTCGGTCCGCATGTTCCTCTCGTTCGTCATCCCTGTATACAACGAGGCGGAATCGCTGCGGGCGCTGGCGGAGGGCATTCGGGCCCATTGCGCCGGGCACGAGTGGGAAATTGTCTTTGTGGACGATGGATCGCAAGACGGCTCCTTGGCCGTGATCAAGGAACTGGCCCAGGCCATGGCGGGCGTGCGCTATCTGGCCTTCCGGCGCAACTTCGGCAAGTCCGCCGCACTGGAAGCCGGCTTTCGCGCGGTGCGGGGCGAGGTCGTGTTCACCCTGGATGCCGACTTGCAGGACGACCCCGCCGAGATCCCCGCCTTCCTGGTCAAACTGGAGGAAGGCTACGACCTGGTCTCCGGCTGGAAGAAGGTGCGGCACGATCCGCTCGGCAAGACCCTGCCCTCGCGGCTGTTCAACGGCGTCACCGGCTGGTTGACCGGCGTGAAGCTGCACGACTTCAATTGCGGCTTCAAGGCCTATCGCCGCGCCGTCGTCGACGAGATTCCCATGTACGGCGATCTGCACCGCTTTGTGCCGGCCCTGGCGGCCTGGCGCGGCTTCCGGGTCGGCGAGATGGTGGTGACCCACCATGCCCGGCGCTTCGGCCGGAGCAAGTTCGGGGTCGAGCGCTTTCTGCGGGGCTTCTTCGATCTGTTCACGGTGTACTTCCTCACCAGTTACACGTCGCGCCCCATGCACCTGTTCGGCAAGGTGGGCTTGGCCTGCGGGGGACTCGGCGCGGCGACACTGCTCGGCCTCTATGTGGAGAAGTTCATCACCGGCGAGGGCATCGGCGCCCGCCCGCTGCTGTTCATCGCTATCTTCCTGATGGGCATCGGCATCCAAATTGTGCTGTTCGGCTTGATTACCGAACTGGTGATCAGTCAGAAGAAGCGCACGACCACGGACTATTCAATCCGCGAGCAGGGATGATGCCGGCGCGGGCCGGCGGGTGCGGGCGCGCCTGCCGGGAGCCCTCCAGCGAGCCGGGATGCGCCGCGCGCCCGCAAGGTCATCGACCGGGCCCCGATCGGATCGAGCCGTGAGCGCATCGACTCGCTGGGTGGAATGCCGCCGCACCCGGCGGTATCGGAATCGCCCGCGGCCGTGCCCCCAATCGTGACAGCCATGGCGCAGAGCGCATCCCGGGGGCGTGGCCGCGTCGTCTTCATTTCGCGCCGCTTTCCGCCGTCGGTGGGCGGCATGGAGAACTACGCATTCAACCTGCACCGGCAACTGGCGCGCCACCATCCGGTCACGGCGATCGTGCTCGGCCGCTCGCAGCGCCACCTGGTGTGGTTCATTCCCTGGGCGGTTGTGGCCGGGTTGGTGCAGTGCCTGAGGCCCGGCACCGCCTGGCTGTATATTGGCGACGCCGTCCTGGCGCCCATCGGCGTCCTGCTGGGTGCGCTCACGCGCGTCCGCACGGCGGTGACGGTGCTGGGATTGGACGTCGTGCATCCGCCCCGCTGGTACCAGGCCCTGGTGCGCTTTTGCCTGCCGCGGTTCGCTGCCGTGCTCCCCATCAGCCGGGCCACGCGCGCCGAGGCGCTGCAACGGGGCGCGCCCCCGGATCGCACGCGCATCGTTCCGTGCGGGGTGGACGCCGCCGCGGTGCGCCGGGGGCTGCCCCGCCCGGAGGCGCGCCGGCTGCTGGGCGCCCGGCTGGGCATGGAGCTGGGCGGACGGCTGCTGGTGCTCACGGTCGGGCGATTGGTCGCCCGCAAGGGCGTATCCTGGTTCGTGGAGCAGGTGCTGCCCCGGTTGCCCGAATCCGCGTGCTACCTGATCGCGGGAACCGGCCCGCAACAGCAGCCGATCGAGCGGTCGATCCGCGCGCTCGGCTTGGGCGGGCGCGCGATCGTGCTCGGGGCCGTTACCGATGCGGAGCGGGAAACGCTCTATGACGCCGCGGACGTGTTCGCCATGCCCAACCGGCACCTGGAGGGAAACATGGAAGGCTTCGGCATCGTGTTGTTGGAGGCCGGCCTGCACGGCGTGCCCGTGGTGGCCGCCGCCATTGAGGGCCTCGTTGACGCCGTCCTGCCGGGTCGCACCGGCCTGTTGGTCCGGGAGGGCGATGGCGATGCCTTCGCCCGGGCCATTGTCCAATGCGCGGATTGGCCGCCCGAGCCCATCGTCGCGGCCGTGACCGCCACCTACACCTGGGAGGCCGCGTACCGCGAGTTGGCCGCGGCGCTGCACCTGGACTCCCGCGATCCCTCCCCGCCTTCGGATTCCTAGGCCATGGCCAGTCGCCGCTGGATGCTCCCGCTCAAGGTCGCGGCCAACGTCCTGGTGTTGGGCGGAGTGGCCTACCTGTTCGCCACCAGCTTCGAGGGCCGGGAAGCCGAAGTGCTGGAGTCCGTGCGCGCCATCCGCCCGGGATTGCTGGCGGCGATTCTCGTGCTGGGATTCGCCTTCAACCTGGTGCTGCACCACGCCTGGTACGTGGTGACCCGGCGCCTGCACATCGACGTTCCCTACGGCCAGTCCCTCGCCATCTGGATGTTCTCCACGCTGGGCAAGTACGTCCCCGGCAAGGTGATGCTGCTGATCTCCCGCACGTGGTTTTATCGGCAGCGGGGCAAGTCCCCGATCTGGGTGGGCTACGGCGTGGTGTTGGAGCACCTGTTCGCCCTGGCGGCCGCCGTCCTCATCTTTCTCTTGGCCCTCGGCACGACCGACGTTCCGGCCGTCAAGCCGTACCGGCTGCTGGGGTTGCTCGGGCTGGGGGGGCTCCTGATCTTCCTCTCCCCGCGGTTCCTCAATTGGGCCACGGCCCTGGCCGCCCGCCGCCTGAAGATCCCCGCCCGGCCGCCCCTGCGCCTCGGCGACTTTCTGGCGATCCTGGGCATGTTCCTGCTGGCATGGTTGTGGCTGGGGCTCGGCAACTTCCTGCTGATCCAGGCCCTGAGCGGCGTGGGCTGGGAGTACTTTCTCTACCTGACAGGGGCCCACGCCCTGGCGGGCATCGTCGGGGTGCTGGCGCTGTTCGCGCCGACGGGCATCGGCGTCAAGGAGGGGATGCTGTTCTTCCTCCTCTCCCGCATCATGCCGCCCTACCAGGCGACCCTGGCCACGCTGGCCTTGCGCGTGTGGCTCACCGCCACCGAGCTTTCCCTCGGCGCGCTGGGGTGGCTGCTCAGCCGCCGCCTGCGCGGCAGCCCGCCCGAGGCGGAAACCTCCCAACGCCGTTCCCCATGAGAATCCGCCCATGACCCGTCAGATGCGTACGTGGCAACCCGCTGCCCCCTTCACGCCGCAGGAGAAGGCCCAGGCCATGGAGCGACACAAGCAGGAGGCCACCTACTTCGGCCTGCTGGGGCTGCAACTGCTGGACCTGGAGCCGGGTTATTGCCGGCTGCAACTGCCCTTCAAGATGGACATCACCTTCGGCGCGGGCACGGTGCAGGGCGGCATCCTCACCACGCTGGCCGACTCCTGCATTGCCCATGCGTCCATCGCCGCGCTGCGGGCGCAGGGCAAAATCACGACGACCATCGAGCTGAAGATCAACTTCATCCGCCCGGCCTTTCGCGGCGTCAACTACACGGCGGAAGCCTGGTTGATCCACCTGGGCAGCCGCACGGCCGTGGGCGAGGCGGAGATCGTGAATGACGAAGGCAAGCTGGTGGCCAAATGCCTCTCCAGCCTGATGGTCGTCGACGTGGCCACGGCGGGGACGTGACGGGGGAGGCGGTCGGGAACGCCCCGTGCGCCCGCTTGCCCGGCTTTCCCGGCGCGCGCGGCGCCAGGGCCCCGTCCCTCGTGATGGACGCGCAGCGCCCGCCGCCGGTGGACGAGGCCCTCTGCCTTGTCGCCCGCCGGGAACGTGGGCGGTAGGATATACCGGTCAGGACTCACACGATGCGGACCCCCGGTGCCGCCGATCTGCCGGTCGATGCCATGCAAACAGTCCTCCCAGAAAAGAGCGGCTCATGGTGCGTAGGCAACTGATTCAGATCGGCCTTGGGTTGGGGTTCGTGGCGTGCGCCGCCGCAGGCGGGGGAACCGCGCGGGCGCAGGAGCGGGGTGCGGAGTTCGGGAGCGAGGCGATCGGCCTGCACGTCCAGGACTTCGCGGCCGCGGCAGTGGAGAACGGCACGCCGTCCGCCGCCGGCAAGATGTCCATGGTCATGCGGGAAGCGAACCTTGCTTTCCCCGTTGCCGGGTTCGGCTCGCCGGCCATTTGGTTCATCGGCGCGCATGGACGCGACGTGTCGCTGCGGTTCACCCACTTCGCACCGGCCCTCTCTCCCTTCCTTGCCCCCGAACTGGACAGTCGGGATGTGATCGTCGGGACGTCGCGCCAATATGCCGCCGATCGGGCCTTTGTCGGCGCGCTGGCCATGGGACGCTTCAGCCTTGGCAGCGACTCCTCGGCGCCGTTATCCACTGCAGGCTACGCCCTCTGGCGCTTCCTGCTCTCCCGCAACGCGCGCTGGGGCGTGGGCGTCTCCGCGACGGCTGCATTGGGCGCACCGGCCTGGGTGCCCTTGCTGGAATACGTCCGCTGGAGTCGCGACTGGACCATCGACGTGCGCTTGCCCTTGGAGGGGGACGTGCGCTGGTGGCCCTCCGAACACGTGAGCCTGGGCGCCCAATGGCAGGTCAAGGGAGGCGAGTATCGCGCTTCCGGCCCGCCGCTTCCCTACGATACCGTGCAGGTGACTGAGGGGACTTTTGCCGCCGTGCTGGGGCTTGGCGGCCGCAGTGGGCCGCAGTTCGAACTCTCGTCCGGCCAATCCTTGTTCCGCCATTACCGCGCCCTGAAGGACGGACAGAAGCAGGTCGCTCTGGACTTCGCTCCCGCCCGCTTTGTTTCGGCCGCCGTGTCCTGGCGGTACTGAGACGGGCAACGATGAAGGGGACGTGACCGGCGGTGGCGGGGCCAATCGGGGTGGAGGGATTTGAACCCCCGAC
>JBGPEV010000089.1:0-8374 GCA_041482995.1 bacterium
CCTCTTTGGAAGGATTGATGCTGGACACACGATCCTGGGTCCGTTCGGCCAGATCATTGGAGAGGAGTGGCTGCGTACACCCGAAATCCGTAAGGAAATCCGGCTGGGTGCCTATCAGATCATGCCGGATCACTTGCATGCAGTTGTCTTCATCGGAGACGGAGATGGGGCGCGGGCGACCGGCCGGTCGCCCCTACCCTTGCCATCGGACTCAGAGGCGACCCCCGGCAGGCCGCGTGGGCCAAGCCACCGATCCTTGGGCGCACTGGTGGGTGGATTCAAGGCGAGCTCAACGAAGCGAATCCATGCCGAACGGAGCTCGTCCCGCCCAGCAATCTGGCAGCGCAACTACTACGAGCACGTGATCCGAAACGAATCCGATCTCGCAAGGATAGAGCGTTACATCATGGAGAATCCGCTGCGTTGGCAGTATGACCCAGAGAATCCAAACCGCCTCGCGGGCAATTCTGATGATTCCGAATGGTTTGATGAATCACGTCGCCCGTGGGGGCGACCGGCGGTCGCCCGCAGGCATCGCCCGCCTCTAGTTCCCCGCCCCCAATCCATCCGCGAGGGTCCACACGTCGGCGTCTTCCAGCGGCATGATCGCCTCGAGCAGAAAGGGCTCGGCTTGGATGACTTGAGCGATCTTGAGGAAGCCGTCGATCAGTTGGTCCAACTGGCGGGGCGGGTTCTTCTCGGCGAAGACGGTGCGGTGGGCCGGACGCAGGGCCGCCAACTCGCCCAGGGCGGGAATGGTCATGAGCGGATAGCACTTGGTGCGCTCCAGAAACCGCTCGAACACGCGGGGATCGGTGGAGCGGTTGTTGACCACGCCCAAAATCCGGGTGGGCAATTCGAACTCGTACCCGCCGATCAACAGGGCCCGCAGCAGGCGATTCAGCACGAACAGGGATTCCAGGGATTCGTCGGTGACGGCGATGGCGGCGGTCGCCCGGCGCAGCAACGGCACTTGCGACGCGTCGAAGCGTTCCTCGTTCACGTCGAACAGCACCTGCGCATAGCGGTCCAGCAGATGGTGGACGTCGAAGTAGTGGAACGCCTGGTCGTAGACCGCGGAATAGTCGGACATGAGCAGGGGCGCGGGGCCGAGTTCCACCACGTCCACGTACTGAGAGGCCGGAGCGAGAATTTCACCCGGATCGACCGCGCGGTAGTCATAGCCGTACTGCTCCAGGGCTTCCATCACCGAAGGCCGCGTCGTGTCGCAGAGCGCCCGCTGCGTGTCGCGCTTGAGGTCGCACCCCACCACCAGCGTGCGGCTGCCGGAATAGCTGAAGGCCATGGCCAGATGGGCGGTGAGGAAGGTCTTGCCCACCCCGCCCTTGCCGAGGATGGCGGCCATGGGGGTGATCATCGCGGCGGCTCGCGTTGCGGGGTGGCCGCCTCCGCCTTGGCCAGGTCTTTCTCGAAGTAGCGGGCATAGACGTTCTTGCGGTCGGCGAACCGTACGCCCACCACGTTGGCACCGAGGAAGTCGTCATGATAGACCACCTCCACTTTTCCGCGCCAGCCCTCCGTGATGTGCTTCTTCAGCGTCACGCGCACCTCGTCGCCCGCGTTGAATTTTGGGCTGCGCGGGCCGGGGCGGGGGCAAATCTCCCGGTATTGCGAGGTGTCGCCGTAACACATCCAGGTGGCGAGCACGACGGTGCTGATCCGGTCCTCCCCGCCGTTGGATTGCACGTACAGGTCGGGGCTCATCGCCGTGGTGATGCGGGCGGAGCGGCATTTGTCGCGCTTGTTCAGCCGGCAGTCCAGGGTGTCCACCACCTCCAGTTCGTAGGCCCGGTATTCCGCGCGGGCCGGGCGCGGCGCCGCGAGGATCGCCAGCAGGGCCAGCGCGGCGAACGCGACGCGCCGGTTCATCGCTTCGCCCCGCGGAAGGTGGCGCCGTCAAACACCGCATGGTCCGTCACCGTCTGTTCCAGCAGGGAGGCGTCGAAGTTCGCCCCGGTGAAGTTCGCCTCGATCATCCACGCGCCCTTCAGGTTCACGCCCGTGATTACCGCGCCTTCGGCGTTGGCTTGTGTCAGGTGGCACGATTCCATGTTCGATCGGGTGAGCTTCGCCCGTCTCAGCGTGCTGGCGAAGAAATTGGCATTGCGCATGGGGCAGCCCCGCAGCGACGCCTCTTCCAGGTCCGATAGGCTGAAGTTCGCCGCCAGCAAATTGCTGCGGTCCAGCGTGGCCCGCGCGAAGGACGATCCGGAGAAGTCCACCTTGGGCGCGGAAAGATGTTCGGCCCGGCAATCGTCGAACCGGCACAGCAGCAGCGTGGACTTCTGCAGCAGCGCCCGGGTGAGGTTCGCCCCGGAAAAATCGGTCAGCAAGGCGTTCACGGACGTGAGGAAGGCGCCCTCGAGGTTCGCGTCCCGCAGGAGCGTTTTGTCCAGGATGGTTTCGCCCAGCGATGCTTCCACCAGCACGGCGTTCGAGAAATCCGCCCCCGTCAAGTCCGCCCGGTCCAGGAGCGCCTCCTGGAATTGCGCGCCCTGCGCCAAGGCACCGGTGAAGTCGCAATCCACCAGGATCGCGCAATCGAAGTTGGCGCCTTGCAACTGCGCCAGGCGGAAGTTGCAGTGGTGGAAGATGGCGCCCGCGCAATTCACGCGGTCCAGGTTCAGGCCCTCCAGGTCAAGGTCGCTGACCGGTTCGCGCAGGCGCGCGTGGGCTTCCAGTTCTTCGCGGGTCGTCTGGGCCATCGTCATTTCTTGCGCTTGAACTGCTTGAGCATCTTGTCGACGAATCCATAGTCGTGAGCCTTCAGATGGCCGTCCAGGATCATGAACGCGCAGAACTGCAGCGGTGTCTTGACCTGCAAGGTGAGCCGCTCCACGGTTACGATCACCCCGCTGTTGACCAGGTTGCTGGCCATGATCACCGCCCGAGCCGGAGCGTTGGGATCGCCCATGGCCGATTGCAACTCCTCGTAGGTCTTCGCGTCCTGCCACAGCGCATCGCGCATCTGGAGAGTCTCGGCGGCCAGTTCCTTAAGGATGTTCTTCTTCTCCTCCGGAAAGGCGCCGTCCCGCTCGCGCGTCTCCTGCAAATAGCCCAGGTTTTTGCGTTGCCGGTCGAAGGTTTCCCAGTGTTTGGCCATGATGGGTTGGAGGCGTTCGAATTGCGCCCGGGCGCTCACCCCGGACCCCACCTCCAGTTGCGTTTGCTCCTCGCTCTTGGCCGACCCCAGGATCGCCGCCGAAATCTCCGTGGCGGCGCGCGCCACGGCCCCGCTGATGAAGCCGTCGGGGGTCTTGGCGACCCGCACCGCCCGCTCGGCATCGGCGGTGCCGTGCAGAATGTACTCCTCGGCAAGAATATCGCCGCCCGCCACCAGGGTGCAGTCGGAGAAGAACTTGGCGGAGATGCTGCCCTTGGCCTCAATGGTGGCCCCGAGCACGCCGCCGCGAATCTCCACGTTGCCGCCGGACTTGATGGTGGCCTGGCCCACCGCGCCGCCCACGGACACGCCCTTGGCGGCTTCCACGGTGTAGGTGTCCTCCACATTGCCGCCGACGCTGACGACGCCGGAGAAGCGCACGTTGCCGGTGGTGGGATTGATGTGCTGCGCCTGGAACACGTCCTCCACGGAAAGCTTGTCGCCGCTGTTGACGACGAAGCCGGCCTTGGTCGCGGAAACCTGAGTGCCCGCCGGGTTGAGGGTCACGTTGGCGCCGATGCGCAAGGGAGATTTCCGGCCTTGCCGCGCCTTCAGCAATTTGCCGGTCACCGTATAGCCGTCGATCCCCGCCGTGGGTGGGTGGACGTGGGCGATCACGTCGCCCTGGGCCACGTTGCGGATCAGGTTCTGCTCGCGCCAGTCAATGGTGTCGTCGCCCGTGGGTGCCGGTATGCGCTCCGGCGGCGCGACGAAGTCGACGCGCCCGTCGACCCCGTGCTTGGGCGGGGCGCCCCGGGCAATCACGACGGGGATGGAGACCACGCGTTGGCCGATCATGCGGCGCAACTCGTCGAACAGGATGCCCTTCTCCACTCCAGCTTCCTCGATCGCCGCTTTCACCTTGGCCGGGGGCACCGGTTCGTTCCCGGTGGGCGGACCGACGATCGTCATCCGGGCCTCCTGCCCGTCGGCGGAAACCTGCACCGTGACGGCGAAGTCCAGCACTTCCCGGTTGGCCAGGGGCTCAAACTCGTTGCGGGCCCGCCGATAGATGGTGAACAGGGATTCGGGGCGGTACTTCACGCCCTGCCGGTCCAACTCGCGCTGGATGTCCACCAGATTGGCCTTGAGCCCGCTGTCGCCCGCCGGCGCCACGCGCAGCAACACCCGGTCGGACGTGACCTGCACCTCGAAAGACTTGTCGCCGGAAGCGCTGGTAGCCATGGAACTCAACTTCTCCCGAGGCGCGGCACGATCAGGCCGTTCACTGCGCGGGCGCCCGGACCGGCTCTGGCCGCGGGGCCGGGTAACGCTGCAACAGGCGGCTGATTTCCGCCTGGCCCAGCTTGCGGCAATCGCCCGGTTTCATGTCACCCAATTCCACCGGGCCGATCTGGTACCGCTTGATCTTGAGCACGGGATGGCCCACGGCGGCAAACATGCGCTTGATGTGATGGTGGACTCCCTCCCGCAGCACCACCTCCAGCCAGGTCTTGTCCCCCACGGTGTGCAGGGTCTTCACGCGGCTGCGCCGCGGACGCCCCTCCAGTTGGGTTCCGTGCATCAGGCGGGCCACCGTCTCGGCCGTCACGAGGCCCTTCACCTTCACCAGGTAGATTCGGGACACCTCGAAGGAGGGGTGGGCCACCCGTTGCGCCAGTTCCCCATCGTTGGTGAGCAGCAGCAGCCCTTCGGCGTCGTAATCGAGCCGCCCGATGGGGTAGAGCCGCGGAGCGGATTTGGGGAAATAGTCCTTCACCGTCCGGCGCCCTTCCGGGTCCCGCAGGGTCGACACGCAGGCCTTGGGCTTGTAGAGCGCCCACAGCTCCGGTGCCGCCGGGTGGTCCCACGCCACGGCCCGGCCATCCACCTCCAGCACGTCGCCCGGGTCCAGGCAGGTGCCGGGCTCCCGCAGCGTCCTGCCGTTGAGGCGGATGCGGCCCTCCAGCAGCATCCGTTCGGCCTCCCGCCGGGAGGCCAGTCCGGCGCGGGCGATCGCCTTGTGCACGCGCAGGCCGGCCTCGCCCGGCCCACCGCGCCCACCCGGCTCAATCTGCTGGCGCTGTGGAGCGCGGCCGCCGCGCCGGCTCACGGCGCCACCTCCGCGCGCTGCAGGCCGTCCAGGGCGGACTTGGCCGCGGCCTGTTCCGCTTGCTTCTTGGAGCGGCCCCGGCCGCGCCCAAATTCCCGGTCGCGAAAGACCACGGCGGCCTCGAAGGTCTTCTCGTGGTCAGGCCCCTCCTCCTGCACGATGCGGTAGCGCACCGTCTCCCGATAGGCTTTCTGCACCCATTCCTGCAGCTCGGTCTTGAAGTCGAAGCTGCCCGGCTCCGCGCTGCCGCCCACCATGCGGGAGGCAAAGAGCCGCTCGATCACCCGGTACACCGCGCCGGTGCCGGCCGACGGCTTGCTGTCCAGGTATACCCCGGCCAGCAGGGCCTCCAGCGCATCGGAGAGGATGGAGCTCTTGTCGCGGCCGCCCGATTGGTCCTCGCCCCGCCCGATGTGCAGCAGTTCCCCCAGGCCGATCTCCCGGGCGATCTCCGCCAGGCTCGACTCGGTCACCAATCCCGCGCGCAGCTTGGAAAGCTCGCCCTCGGCCAGATCCGGATGGCGCGCCATCAGCATGTCGCTCACGACGAAGTCCAGCACGGCGTCGCCCAGGAACTCCAGGCGCTCGTTGTGGCCCCCGGCGGCCTGGGGATTCTCATTGGCGAAAGACTTGTGGGTGAGGCACAGCCGGAACAGCCCGGGGTCCGCGAATGCGTACCCCAGCACGTCGAACAGGCGCTGTTCTTGCGGGCGCTCCATGCTGCCACCTTGCGGGTGCGGCGCCGCCGCCCGGAGGCGCTCCGGCGCCCCGGGAACTCCGACGGCGATATTGGCGGTCGCCCGGCCAGTTTACGATGTCTTGGCCGTTCAGGCACTAGACTTCGATTGAAAATACCAAACGGTACCCAATGACCCCTAATTGCCTGCGGAGGGAACAAGTTCCCCCGCACCCCCCGATTCGAATCACATGGCTGGCGTGCCTGCCTCAGGGCACTTCATCAGCATGCAGGGAGCCCCGCTCCCTGCCGTGGGTCTGGGGGTAATACCCCCAGAAACCAGCCGCCTTTCGGCATTTGACGCATTTGCAAACCGGACACTAGGCCACGTTGGAGACCGCCACGGTGGCGCTGGGGCGGAGGGGAAAGAGCACCTTGAACGTGGAGCCGCGGCCCACTTCACTGGTGACGGACACTTCGCCGTGGTGCGCTTGCACGATATCGCTGACGATCGACAGCCCCACGCCCATCCCGCCGCCGAGAAAGTCGTCCTTGGAGGTGTGGTGGTGCAGGGTATCGCCCACCTCGTAAAACAGCTCGAAGATCCGTGCCTGCTGCTCCAGCGGGATGCCGATGCCCGTATCGGAGACCGAGAGGGCGATCCGTTCGCCGTCCGCCGGCCCGGCCGTCAAGGTAATCTGTCCGCCGTCGCGGGTGAACTTGATGGCGTTCTGCACCAGTTCCCGCACCACTCTCTTGAACATGGCGCGGTCGGCCAACACCTGCAAGTCCGCCGGGATGTCGCACCGGAGACCTTGCTTGCGCCGCTCCAGGGCCAGGACAAATTCCTCCGCCACCTCGTCGCACACCTCCTTGAGCGAAAAGCGGCTCATGTTCAGCTCCAGGCGGTTGGACTTGGCGCGGGAGATCTCGTGCATCTGTCCGACGATCTCCGCGAGTTGCTTGGTCGAGCGGTCCACCATCTTGATCATCGGCTCCATCTCGTGGCCCTTCAACTCCTGGCCCAGGATCTCCACGATGTTGGACAGCACGCTCACCGGGGTGCGCAACTCGTGATTGGTGATGGCGATGAACTTCTCCTTGATCTCGTTCAGCGCCTCCAGGTCGCGGTTGATCTGGCGCAGGCGGATGTTCTCCTGGCGGGCCAGCACCTGCTCCAGGCATTTCTTGATGATCAATTCCGCATGGTTGAAGCTGATGGGCTTGGTGATGAAGTCGAACACGCCTGCCTTCATCAGCTCCACCGCCACCTCGATCGTGCCGTGGCCCGTGGTGACGATCACCTCCAGCCCGGGCTGCTCCTGCTTGAGGGTATAGATCAACTCATTGCCGGACATGACCGGCATGGTGAGATCGGTGACGAGCAGATTGAAATGCGTGGCGCGGGCTTTCTCCAGGGCCTGTTGCCCATGCTCGGCCAGTGCGAAGGAATAGCCCCACCGGGTCAGGAAGCGCTCCCACAGCATGCGGATGGGAGCTTCGTCATCCACCACCAGGATGTCCATATCCGTCGCCATAGGGCTGAGCCGATTGGCTATTCCAGCGTGGAAGGAAGGTTCTCCGCCGCGGGGCGGCGGGGCTGTCCTTGGAACGATGGAAGTGCGGTTTTGGACCAGATTCGCTCTGGGTCCCGGGACTCCTCGTGAACTCCCGCGGCGAGGTGGAATCCGGCACGGACGGGGACGTCGGCCCGCCGCGCCGGGGGTCCGGTTGGCCGCGCGCTAGTTCTCCACGTTGAGCATGGTCAGCTTCAGCTTGCCGCGCTTGTCGAAGCCGATCACTTTCACCGTGACCATGTCGCCTTCCTTGACGACGTCCTCCACGTTTTCCACCCGCTCCTCGCGCATTTGGGAGATGTGGACCAGGCCATCGGTGCCCGGTGTCAATTCCACGAAGGCGCCGAACTCCATGATCTTCTTGACCGGGCCGTGATAGATCGAGCCGATCTCAATCTCCTGGGTGAGGCCTTTCACCATGGCCAGCGCCTCGTCCACCGCCTTGTGATCCGGGCTGGAGATGGAGACCACGCCATCGTCGTTCACGTCGATCTTGGCACCGGTCTTCTCCACGATACCCTTGATGATCTTGCCGCCGGGGCCGATCAGATCCTTGATGCGCGCACTGGGAATCTTGTAGGCCACATAGCGCGGGGCGAACTGGGAGAGCCCTTCCCGCGGAGAAGGGATCGCCTCGTTCATCAGCCGCAGGATGTGCATGCGCCCGTCGTGGGCCTGGCTCAGCGCCGCCTCCAGGATCTTGCGGTCGATGCCCTCGATCTTGATGTCCATCTGGATGGCCGTGATGCCGTCCTCCGTGCCCGCCACCTTGAAGTCCATGTCGCCCAGGTGATCCTCGTCGCCCAGAATGTCGGAAAGAATCGCGACCTCCTTCTTCTCCTGGATCAGGCCCATGGCGATGCCCGCCGCGTGCTTCGGGATCG
>JBGPEV010000090.1:0-8362 GCA_041482995.1 bacterium
CGTGAGCCATGTCGATCATCTGGCCACCGATCTGGATGGCGCCCGCGCCCGACCCGTGGGCCGCGCCCATGGCGGCGAGCAATTGGCGCGCCCAGGCGATCTGTTCCGCCGTGGGACTGTACACGGCATTGGCCAGGGCGATCTGGCTGGGGTGGATGCACCACTTGCCCTCGAAGCCCAGCGCCAGGCTGCGCTTGGCCGCGGCCTTGAAGCCGTCGGGGTCGTTGAAGTCCACGTACACGCCGTCGATGGGCCGCAGGTCGTGGGCGCGGCAGGCCACGGCCAAGCGGGCCAGGGCGTAGTGCCACACGTCGCCCCAGTGCCGGGCGCGGTTGCCCAGGCCGTCCGGGTCCGTCAGCACGGCGTAGCTGGGGTCCGGCCCGCCGATGCGCTGGCCCCGGTTGCCGATGCTGGCGGCGAAATCGCCGGGGCCGAAGCTGATCGCCTCCAACCGGGGCGAAGCGGCGGCGATCGCTTCCACGTTGGCCAGGCCCCGGGCGGACTCGACGAGAATCTCGATGCCGATGGGCCGCGTGCGATTCACGGCGCGCTCCACCTGGGACAGGAGGGTCTCGACGAACTGCACGTCGCGCGGCGCGCCCACCTTGGGCACCATCACGCCGTCCAGCCGGGGGCAGGCTTCGGCCACGGCCACCAGGTCGCGCCACGCCCAGGGGGTGTCCAGCCCGTTGATGCGCACGAGCAGGGTCTTGGCGCCCCAGTCCAGCGTGTTCACGACCTCGACCGTGCGCCGGCGCGCGGCATCCTTCTGCTCCGGCGCCACGCTGTCCTCCAGGTCCAGCATGATCGTATCGGCGGCGCTGGCCGCCGCCTTGGCGAAGAAGCGCTCCGAGGACGCGGGCACGGAGAGCAGCGAGCGCTCGGGGCGGATGGGCGGGGAAGGCGTCATGGCGTCTGCATCCGGGGCGGGGGCGACCGCCGGTCGCCCCTACCTTCGGCGACGGGGGAGGCCATGGACAGAAGAGACCTCGGCTCAGGCCCGCTCGAAGTTGGCCGCCAGACCCCGGCCGCCGCCGATGCACAGGGTCTCCAGGCCGTACTTACCCTTGCGCCGCGCCAACTCGTGCAGCGGCGTCGTGAGGATGCGCACGCCCGTGGACGCAATGGGATGGCCGAGGGAGATGTCCGAGCGCTCGATCACGGCGCGGGTCACGTGGGCCGCCAGGTGCTGGGCCTGCAGGGCTTGCAAGCTGCCGCCGTACTTGCCGACGGCGGCGCGCAGGGGGCTGACGATGGCCGCGCGTCGCATGTGGGACTCCGGTGCCGGGCGTGGAAGCCGTCACGGCGCGCGCACTGCCGCGCCCATCGGCGACACCTTAGCCCGCGGCCCGGCATGGAGCAAGGGGCGGGCCGGTCAGCGCTTTCCGCCCGCCATGGCGCGGCTCTGGGGAGAGGCGCGCAGGCGCAGGGTCATGAGCGGACCGATCACCCCGCCGATGCCCAGGGTGCTCCACGCCACGCCCCAGGCGAGCCATTCGGAGGGATGCGGTCCCGCGCGTCCCCAGTCCAGGGCCAGGCCGAAGACCCAGGGGCTGACGGCGCCCACGCCGAAGCCCATCACCGAGCGCAGGGAATAGGCGGCGCCGATGTAGCGGGGCGGCACCAGTTCCGTGATGGCGGTGGAGTAGACCGAGGAATCCCCGATGCCGGTGAATTGGTAAAGCATCGCCACGGCCACCAGGATCCACACGGGCAGGCCGATCATCCAGCCGAACGTGAACGAGCAGGCGAGGCTGCCGATGGACATCGCGAGGATCACGGCGGTGCGGCCATAGCGGTCCGAGAGGGCGCCGCCGACGATGCTGCCGCCCATGCTGGTGAGATAGGTGAGCGCGCTCATCACGGCGCCCAGGCTGACGGCCTGGGCCGAGACGCCTCCGCCGTGGGCCGCGGCCGCGGCGAGGAAGGCCGGCAACCACGCCCAGACGCCGAGCAACTCCCAACTGTGGAACATGTAGGCGGCCATGATCAGCATGGCGGGCCGGTTGCGCAGCACGGCCACGATCGATCCGCCCGCCGGGCGCTCCGGGGGCGCCGGTGGAATGACGTTGGGCGTCGTCCGCAGGACGTAGAAGCCCAGCAGCATGCCCAGCAGAGGCCCGCTGCCCGTGACGATGAAGGAGCCCCGCCACCCGGCCACGGGAATGAGCAGGCTGCTGAGCGTGAGGGAAACGGCGTAGCCGAGCGAAGCGGCAGCCAGGTAGTACCCCATGGCGCGCCCGCGGCCCCGGGCGGGATAGCGCAGCGCGATGATCGCCAGCGCGGGCGTGTAGGAGGCGCCGGAGCAGAGGCCCGTCAGCCCGTAGAGCAGCAGGGCGCTCCAGAAGCCGTTGGCCACGAATGCGAACAGCAAGGCCGCGACGGCAGCCGCCACGCTGCCGCCGAGAAACACGCGCTTGGCGCCGAAGCGGTCCGAGAGGAAGCCGACGAGGAACAGGGACGTGAGATAGCCCACGTGCCAAGCCGATTGAATGCTGCCGGCCTGGCCCGCGGTCATCCCCCATTCCACCCGCAACAACGAGAGCGCGGCGGAGTAGGTGGTGAACACCAGCCCGAAGCCCAGCCGCGTGGCGCAGAAGCCGAACAGCCACCCTCCGTCGGGACCCGGCAACGCGGCCTGGGGCGAGTCAGTAGCCACGGTGGGGTAATCCCTTTTGGGAAGGCGGGCGCCCTGGCGCGTGTGCGTGGGCTGAGCAGGCGCCGCCAATTGTGTGGCGCACACGGTAGTCCCGGCGCGCCAGGGGTGTCAATGCGGGCGGGAGGCGGGGGGCGCCGCACCGCCCGCCCCACCCATCACGATGGCGCGGATTTCCTCCAGCAGGGCCAGGTTGTCGGCCAGGGGCTGTCCGTCCACCGTGGCCTCGTTGCGGAAGGTGTGGCCATCGCAGGAGCCCGCCGCGACGATGTCGCGCAGATCCTGCTCGGATTCGGCGGCGCTGGGCAGGAGCGCCTTGCCGGTCAACACCGAGAGGGCGCCGACCAAGCCGAGCGCCCCCCAGTTGGAGACGCCCGCCACCACCAGGTGGTCGCAATCCACCACGCAGCCGATCACCGCGCCGTTCTTCACGTCGGCGCGCACACGGTCGATCACCTTGCCCATGCCGATCTCGTTGCCGCCATCCCCGATGGCCACCGTGGGCAGGCCCCGCTCCCGGGCCAACAGGAACAGATCGTCGATGGGCGCCGTGTATTCCGTGATGTCCCGCGCGGCCATGGTGTAGTAGCGCCCATCCTGGGCGCGGCCCGGTCGTTCGGTGGAGACCAGATGGCTGAGCGCCAGCGCGTCCAGCAGCCCCGGGCGGTAGAGCTCCACGCGGCGCAGGCCCATGGCGCGGAACAGGGGCGCGTTGATCTCGTCGGTGACATAGAACGCCGTGCTGCCCAGCGCCTCCAGGGCCACGCCGATCGCCTTGGCGCCAGGGGGGCCGTCCGTCTCGCCCACCCGGGGCACGGGCAGATAGAAGCCGCTGACGATGCCCACGGCGCGCGCCCCCAGCAGGGCCTTCGCGGCCCGCTCCAGCGCGCCCCATTGCACGAGCCGCGCGATGCCCCGCCGGGCGGGGTCGCGGGCGATCAGGCGCTCGATGGCGGAGATGGTTTCGTTCATGGTGGACTGCACCTTGTACCCCTGCGCCCCCAAAAGGTAAATTCGCGGCGCATGCGAGAGGCTCTGCCTCTCGCGCTCTCCGGCAGGGAGCAGGCTCCCTGCACCCTGTTTGGATTTCAGGCCCACTCTGCGAGCGGGCCTGGAATCCGATCGGGGTCTGGGGCCCCGGCCCCAGTGCCGTTCGAAGTTGGCCGTTCATCTTTGCCACTCCCGGTATGGCACCATGCCCCTCCCCTTCTCCGGCATCCGCGTCGTCGACCTGACCTCCGTGATCTCCGGTCCATTCTGCACCTATCAACTGGCGCTGTTGGGCGCGGACGTCATCAAGGTGGAGCAGCCCGGCGGCGGCGATCCCGCCCGCGCTTGGGGCGCCGGACCCGAGCTGAACCGCGTGAACATGGGCTCCATGTTCCTCGCCCAGAACGCGGGCAAGCGCTCCGTGACGCTCAACCTCAAGGCCACCGGCGCGGTGGACGTCTTCCGCCGACTGGTGGCGACCGCGGACGTGCTGGTGGAGAACTTCCGCCCCGGCGTGATGGCGCGCCTGGGGATTGGGCCGGATCGTCTGCGGGCCGATCACCCGCGCCTCGTGTACTGCGCCATTTCCGGGTTCGGGCAGAGCGGCCCCTATCGGGACAATCCCGCCTATGACCAGATCGTGCAGGGACTGTCGGGCGCCATGAGCACCACGGGCGATCCGGACGGCCCGCCCTACCGGGCCGGCTACCCGATCGGGGATACCGCGGGGGGCATGGCGGCGGCCTTCGCCATCGCGGCCGCGTTGGCGGAGCGCGAGCGCACGGGCCTGGGCCAGTTCATCGACGTGTCGCTGCTCGACACGTTGCTGGCCATGACCGCCTGGGCCGCCTCCAACTTCCTGATCGACGGGGAGGCGCCGCGGCGCATGGGTAACGACAACGCCACCTCCAGTCCCTCCGGCGCGTTCCGCACGGCGGACGGGTTCATCAACATCGCGGCCAACGCCCAGGGCCAGTTCGAGGATCTGTGCCGCGCGGTGGGGCGGCTGGACCTGGTCACGGACCCGCGCTTTGCCGGCCGCTCCGGCCGCCTGGCCAACCGGGCCGCGCTCAAGGCGGAACTGGAGCGCGTGCTCACGACCCAGCCCGCCGCCGAATGGGAGCGGCGCCTCAACGCGCGCGGCGTGCCGGCGGGCCGCGTGCTCACCGTGCCTGAAGCGCTCACCCATCCCCACGTGCAGGCGCGCAACCTGTTGCGGCGCTTCCCCGGCGCGGCCGGCGTGGAGCGGCCCATCGACGTGCTCACGGCCGGCTACCAGCTTTCCGGCGGGGCCCCCGACGTGACCCGGCCGCCACCGGGATTGGGGGAGCACACGGAGGAGGTGTTGCGGGAACTGAAGTATTCCGCGGCGGAGGTGGAGCAGTTGCGGAGGGACGGGGCGATTTGACTGCCGCGAACCTCTCCCCCCATCCCCCGGCCCCCTCCCCGCCAGTGCTGTTGGCGCCTCCCGCACACGTCCGGAGCAGCGCGGGAAGAACGAACGAAGTGGCCGCGCTTCACACAAGCCGGGGAATGAGGCTATAGCACCGTGCTCGGCTCGTCGCCCGTGCGTTCCGCTCGCTACGCTCGCGGCCTCAACCCCGGCCCTTCTCCAACGCCCAACTGCGGGCGTGGAGAAGGGAGAACGGCCACTGCCATTTCCACTTCAGTCTCATGGCCACAAGTTCACGCCGCTGGCAGGCAACTCCCTCTCCAGCCCCGCAGTTGGGGCTTGGAGCAATACGGTTTACTTAGGGGCTCTGGGGGGGGCAGGCAGAAGACGCCGCGTCCCTGAGGAGGGCCCGCCAAGGCGGGCCCGTCTCGCAGGGCATGGGACTATTGCGACACAGACCGCCTTAAGTGAACCGTATTGGGCCTTGGAGAAGGCGGGGCCCACCAGCGCTGAGCGCTTGCGCGAAGCGCCAGAGGCACCGGGCGTGGGAGGGTGAGGCCGCGCGCAACGCGGCGGCCATGCGCAGAGCAACCAGCACTATTTTATTGCTGGCGCCTCTCGCGAGCATCCGGCGCTCAGCCGTTCAGATCGAAAATCGATCTGCGTAATCTGCGGATAGGCAGTTTGTCAGTAGCCCGATAGCGCTCCCCGGTGTGGACTCGTTCCCGCCGCAGGTTCCCGCTACACTGGCGCGGGAACGCGGGCAATTCGCCAAGCCGATGGGTGTCATGCCGGATACGGATGCGGAGATTGTGATCGTGGGGGCGGGCGTGGCGGGGCTGACCCTGGCCGCGCAATTGGGGCGCCGCGGCCGCGCCGTGCTGCTGATCGACAAGGCGCAAGCCCCCCGGGACAAAGTGTGCGGGGAGGGCATCATGCCGCTCGGCCTGGGTGTATTGGATGCGCTGGGCCTGGGCATTGGCGCACTGCCCGGCGCGGACTTCGCGGGGCTGGACTATTGGACGCCGACCCAACGGCATGCGCTGCACTTCCGGCCGGGCGTTGTCGGCCGGGGCATCCGCCGCACGGCCTTGATCGGCCATCTGCAGGCCCACGCCCTGCTCCATCCGGCCGTCGCGCTGCGGCAGGATGCCATCGTGGCGCCGGAGTGGAGCGCCGGCCGGATCGTGGGGGTGCGCGGGGTACGCTCCAGTTATCGGGGGCGGGTGATCGTCGCCGCGGACGGCGTCAATTCGGTACTGGGCCGCCGCGGCGGCGCCGCGTTGCGGCCCTTCGGCTACCGGATGGGCGTGCGGCGCCACTATCGCCTGCCGGCGGAGAGGATGCCGCGGCGGGTGCAGGTGGGTCTGTTCGGACGGCACGATGTCTACCTGACGCCCGTGGGCGCGGAGGAACTGCTCGCCACCACCATGACCGACCACGCGGGCTATCGGGAGGTCGTCAGGCGATACGATGCCTTTCTGCGCGGAACACCGTTCGCCGCGCTGTTTCAGCAGGCCGAGCCCGCCTCCGAGGTGCTGGGGTGGTATCATCCGCTTTTCCGCCCCGCAAGCTACACGCCCAACGGGCTGTGGCTGGTCGGCGACACGTCCGGTGGCATCGACCCGTGTCTCGGCATGGGAATCTCCATGGCCCTGGCGGCGGCGCGGCGGGCGGGGGAGCTGCTCGGAGAGGTTGCGGGCGATCCTTCCGCGCGGGCGCAGCGTGAGGCCGCGTACGCGGCGTGGCGCGTCCGCATGTTTCATCATTACCACGGTTTTGGTAGGCTCTTCCGTTCATTGGTGACCACGCAGGCGGGTGGTGCCGTGTTGGTGAGGGGTATGCGGCTCTGGCCCGCCGCCGCGGATCGGGTCTTGAGCAGCATCGCGGAAATGCGGCCTTGGCCCCTGCCCTGGCGGCGCCAATGGCAGGAAACGACACTGCGCGGCCGGTGACGGAAGCTGAACGGCTGATCGGGATCGGGATGGGCTCCCGCCGCGCGTGGGAGCAAAGGAGCCTGTAGATGATCGACTTCACCGGAAAAAAGGGAGTGATCCTGGGGGTGGCGAACCAGCGCAGCATCGCCCTGGCCGTGGCCAAGCAGATGGACGCCCTGGGCGCGGAGCTGTGCCTGACCTACGGCCCGGATCCCAAGGGACGCTTCGAGCAGAACGTGCGGGAGCTTTCGGCGGGCCTGCGGGTCACCCACGTCTTGCCCGCGGACGTGCGTAGCGACCAGGACATCCTCGGCCTGTTCAAGTCCCTGGAGGAAGCCTGGGGCCGCCTGGATTTCGTCGTGCACTCGTTGGCCTACGCGGATCGCGCGGACCTGGAGCGCCCGTTCTCCCTCACCGAACGGGAAGGTTGGCGCATGGCCCAGGACGTGAGCGCTTACTCCCTCGTCCCCATCGCGCGGGAGGCGGGGCGGCTGATGAAGAAGAACGACGGCGGGAGCATCGTGGCGCTCACCTTCATCGGTTCGGTGCTGGCGGTGCCCAACTATCACGTGATGGGGCCGGCCAAGGCCGCGCTGGAATCCGCCGTGCGCTACCTGGCGCGCGAAATGGGGCCGGACAACATCCGCTTCAACACCGTTTCGGCGGGCGCGATCCGCACGCTCTCCTCCTCCGGCATCAAGCAGTTCGGCGAGATGCTGAAGGTCGCCGGCGAACACGCGGCCCTGCAGCGCAACGTGACGCAGGAGGAAGTCGCGCAGGCGACCGCGTTCCTGCTCAGCCCGGCGGCGGGCGGCATCACGGGCCAGTGCATCTACGTGGACTGCGGCTACAACATCATGGCCAACTGACCCCCTGCCATCCGAGGCGCATGGACGTCACCGATCGCTCCTATGCCGAAGGCCGCGTCCTGGAATTCCAGGGGGAGGACAAGATCGGCACGCACCTGCTGGAGACCTTCCCCTATGAGGGTCCGCGCCAGCGCATCGTCTATGAGACGAAGGAGTTCTCGGCCGTCTGCCCCTTTTCGG
Organism: bacterium; assembly: GCA_041482995.1. Taxonomy (GTDB): domain Bacteria; phylum SAR324; class SAR324; order SAR324; family JACQKK01; genus JBGPEV01. Next base: position 8,026 of record JBGPEV010000090.1, read on the forward strand.
GTCTGCCCGATTACGCCACTGTGCGGCTGGAGTACATCCCCGCCCGCGCCATCGTGGAACTGAAATCCCTCAAGTACTACATCGTCTCCTTCCGGCCCGTGGGCATCTTCCAGGAGCCCGCCACGGCGCGGCTATACCGCGATCTATGGGCGCTCTTGCAGCCCCAATGGCTTTGTGTGAAAACCGTCTACAATACCCGCGGCGGCATCGACGCGACGTGCGAAATCCGCTCCGACGAGCAGTGAGAGCGGCGCCGCGTGCACCGGCGGCGCGGCGGAACCCCCCTGGCGAGCAGCGGGCGAACTTGGCCGTGCGGCGCTCGGTCACAGCCCCGCAG
>JBGPEV010000091.1:0-8336 GCA_041482995.1 bacterium
CGATCCGACTCCAGTCGCTTGTCTTCGATCACCTTGGCGGTCTGCTGCGCGCGCAGTTCCGCCGTGCGGCCGGGAGTGAAGGCCGCCATCCCGCCGATGCCGAAGGCGCCCCGGCTGTGGGCGATCTGCACGCAGCGCAGCGCGTAGTTCTCCATCCACGGCTGATCCATTCCGATGCGGGCGCGGTCCGCCAGGATGCGCGACGGGTGCCGCTTGAGCGTCTTGATGTCCGAGAAGATCTTGTCCCAGCGGCCCACGTTCAGGCCCACCGCGTGCTCCCGCGCGGCGAACAGGATCTCCTCCATCTCGAAGGCCGCCGGCAGCGTCTCGATCAGGAAGGTGGCCTTCAGCCTGCCCACCGGGACGTCCAGCTTGCGCTCCATCCACTCGAAGGCGGCATCCCACCAGGCGGCCTCGCGCCAGTGCTCGGCCTTGGGGATGTAGTAGGCGGGGGTCTCGCCCTGCGCGGTCCAGATGGGGCCGCAGTGGAAGAAGTTGAGCCCCAGGTCCAGCAGCGCGCCGGAGATGGGCTTGCCATCCACGCGCAGGTTGCTCTCGTCCAGATGCAGGCCGCGGGGGCGCACGATCACCTTCGCCATGTCCTGGGCGTTGAGCCGGTAGGTCTTGCCGGGCTTGCCGTTGGCGGGCTCCACGTGCTCCAGGTCGCGCCGCGCGGCGGCGATCAGGTTGATCTGCCCCGCCATCAGGTTCGCCCAGGAGGGCTTCAGGGCGTCCTCGAAGTCCAGCATCGCCGTATCCGCGCGCGCGCCGTCGGCGCCGCGGTTCAGCATGTTGATCACCATCTTGGCGGAGTTGACCGGCCCGGTGATCTCGACGCGGCGGATCGCCAGGTCCTGCGGAATGGGCGCCACGCGCCATTGGCCGGTCGCCGCCTCGCTCGCGCGATCCTCATAGACCGGTACGGCGCCGGCATCCCAGGCGCGCTGCCGCTCGGCGCGGGCCGCGAGCAGGGCGCGCCGTTCGCCTTCGAAGCGGCGATGCAGTTCGGCCAAGAACGTGATCGCCTCCGGCGTCAGGACGGCCTGGGCATCCTCGCTCCACGCGGCGGCGGGAATTTCCACCCCGTGGCCCAGTTCCAGCCAATTGCACGGGGGGCGGGCGCTGCGGCGGGGGGTGGCGGACGGACTCATGATTCTCGCTCCAATTGCGTTTTCACCGCCTGCTGGCCGGACGGCCTGGGGTCACTCGCCCGCGGCGATCCCGTTGTGTTCCGTGAAAATATACCAAGTAGCGAATTTCAGTGTCAAGCGAAAATTCGCTAAAACAGAACTCTTCGCCATTTGCGAACAAGAATTGTGCCAAACGGGTGTGGCTGGTAGGGTGAATGGAGAAGAAACCGCCAACAACTGAAACACAAAGACCACGAAGAACGGCCACCAAGAACAGCGCAGGGTTCGTTCTCGAGTGCTGTGGCGCACAACGAGATGGATGAGATTCGAAAGCCTTGGTCAGAGTGAATCTGAATTTCCTTCGTGGTCTTGGTGGTCTTTGTGTTTCAGCAGTTTTCTTGGGGGATCGGAGTCTAGAAAACCATGCGGGGCGAAAACCTTCCGATCATCTTCGGCCTGAAGCTGCGTCAGCATCGGGAGGCCAAGGGCTACGGCCTGAAGGAGCTTTCCGAGCGGGTGGGGCTTTCGCCCTCGTACCTGAACGAGATCGAGAACGGGAAGAAGTACCCCAAGGTCGACAAGATCCTGCAGATCGCCCAGGCGCTCGAGGTGCCTTACGACGATCTGGTGTCGGCCAAGCTGGGGCAGGAGTTCGAGGGTCTGGAAGGCTTTCTCGATTCCCCCATCATCCAGGCGCTGCCGCTCAAGTTCATCGGGCTGGCGCCGCGCGACGTGATCGAGCTGATCACCCGCGCCCCCCAGGAAGTGAGCGCGCTGCTGAACACCCTGGCGGAGATCGCCCGGGACTACGACATGCACGTGGAGCATTTCTTCCACGCCATGCTGCGCAGCTATCAGCAGACGCACGACAACTACTTCGAGGACATCGAGGCGGCGGCCACCGCCTTGCGCCAGGGCCACCGCTGGAAGCCCGGCACGCCGGTAACTCTGGGCCAGGTGAGCGCCGTGCTGCAGGAGGAGTTGGGCGTAACCGTCGACGATGAGCGCCTCGAGCGCTACCCGGACCTGGCGGGCTTCCGCTCCGTCTGGATGGCGGGGCCGCCCGAGCGGCTGCTCCTGAATGGGCGCCTGTCCGAGCGCCAGAAGGTGTTCCAGATCGCGCGGGAGATCGGCTACCGCGACCTGAAGCTGAAGGCGCGCGGCACCACCTCTTCCCGCGCCGAGGTGGAGTCCTTCGAGCAGGTGCTGAACGACTTCAAGGCCAGCTACTATGCCGGCGCCTTGATGATCGACCAGGACGCACTGGTGCAGGACTTGAAGGCGCTCTTCGGCAAGGAGCGCTGGGACGGCTCGCGCTTCCTGGTGGTCATGCAGCGCTACGGCGTGACCCCGGAGATGTTCTTGTACCGGCTCACCCAGGTGCTGCCCAAGCGCTTCGGCCTGCACCAGCAGCACTTCCTGCGGGTGACCCACGATGCCGAGACGCACGGCTTCCACGTGACCAAGGAGTTGAACATGTCGGGCCTGCTCATCCCCACGGGCCTGGGCGGGCACGAGCACTACTGTCGGCGCTGGGTGGCCATATCGCTGCTGCAGCGGATGGAGGAGCAGCAGCGCCGGGGGCCGGTCAAGGGGCCGCTGATCGCCGTCCAGCGCTCCCGGTTCATCAGCATGGGCGAGGAACACTTTCGCATCGCCCTGGCGCGCCCGCTCGCCCTCAGCCAGGGCAGCTCCAGTTGCGTCACCCTGGGCTTTCCGCTCGACGACACCTTCAAGCAGACCGTGCGCTTCTGGGACGACCCCGCCGTGCCCCACGTCGACGTGAACGTCACCTGCGAGCGCTGCGGCCTCTCCCGCCAAGAGTGCGGCGACCGCGCGGCGCCGCCCATGCTCTACGAACAGCAGCAGGCGTTGGAAGCCCGCAACCAGGCCCTCGAGCAACTCTTCGCTGACCGTAAGGCGGAGGGCAAGGCCGAACCCAAGACCGAGGGCAAGCCCGAGCCCAAGGCGGCGGCGAAAGGGTAACGGGAGACTGCCGCCCAAACCCGCGGTGGGACTCCAATATACCATCGGCTTTCATTTTGCCGAGACTGCTGCAATGGTTGTACTGCATGAACAGCAGGATAAGTCGATCCTACGGGGCATCTGCGGAAGTCATTGGCCGGCTCTGGATGTTCCACGGACGCAGCAGAACTTGCGAGTAGCGTTCGTGCGGTGCGCACTATGCGATTTCTCCACATCAAGCTGGTGAACTGGCGGAACTTCCAAGAGGTGGAAGTTCCACTGCAAGAGCGCGCATTTCTCGTGGGACCAAATGCGGCCGGCAAATCGAACTTTCTGGATGCATTCCGATTTCTCAGCGATTTGGCGTCGGGATTGCTGTTGCAGGGCTCTGTTGGAAAGAGGGGTGGGATTTCGACACTTCGTTGCTATGCCGCCCGACGGAACCCCGATATCCAGATCGAAATTCAACTTGGCGATGAAATCGGAAGTCCGGATTGGGAGTATCGGCTCCATCTTAGTCAGGACAACGTGCGGCGTCCTCTTGTGAAGAAGGAAGAGGTGCGATCACGCGGAACCGTCATCCTGACTCGGCCCGATCCGGACGATCAGCGGGACGCTCAAAGGCTTTACCAGACCCATTTAGAGCAGGTGAATGCCAATCAAAGCTTCCGGGAGATCCAAAGATTCCTCACGACGGTACGGTACCTCCATATCGTCCCCCACCTGGTTCGAGAACCGGAACGATCTGTTGGACGTATCAATGATCCGTTTGGCGGGGATTTTTTGGAACAGATTGCCCGAAAATCAAAGCGGGTGCGGGAATCTCGGTTGCGTAGAATCCACAGAGCATTGAGTGCCGCGGTTCCACAATTTGCAGAATTGAAACTGGACCGAGATCCAGACGTCGGTACGCCCCACCTGATTGCTCGCTACAAGCACTGGCGCGCGCAGGGCGCGTTCCAAGACGAAAAGCAATTCTCAGACGGAACTCTGCGTCTTATCGGATTGCTCTGGGCACTGCTCGAAGGCGACGGTCCGCTGCTGTTGGAGGAACCCGAACTGTCCCTACATCCAGGCGTTGTTCGATATATCCCGTCCATGTTTGCAAAACTACAGTCACGAAATCCTCGCCAGATCATTGTAAGCACCCAATCCTCAGAACTCCTGCAGGACCCCGGAATTGGTCTTGACGAGGTGCTTCTCTTGCGTCCTGGAGAGGAGGGTACAGTCGTGTCCCTCGCAAGTCAGAACGACACTGTTTCCTCGGTCACCGGTGGAGATGGGAATTTAGCGGATGCCGTGATGGCTCTGTCTAGCCCGCCGGACGCTCGGGAAATACTCAGCCTTCTCAACGGCCAATCCAGTGATTGAGGACGCGCAATGGCGGGAACGGCCAATGTCTTTTCGGTCGCAGTGGAAGGAATTACGGATGAGGCAGTTGCTGCACGCCTCTTGGCGACCGTTGGTGCTGAATTGGCGGCAACTTATGGAAAGACTGGCAAGGTCAAGCTTCTGCAAAGCCTTGGAGGCTACAACCAAGCAGCGCGTTTTGCGCCTGGCTGGTGATGATTGACCTAAACCATAGCGCGCAATGTGCGCCATCTTACAGGCAATACTTGCTCCCACAACCCACGGAGTTCATGAATCTTAGGGTAGCTGTGAGGCAAATCGAAGCATGGCTGCTTGCCGATTTGGAGCGAATCGCAGGGTTCCTCAAGGTTCCAACTTCAGTAGTACCCAATTCACCTGAGAATCTGGCTGATCCAAAGCTAGAGTTGGTCAATCTGGCACGGCGATCTAGGAGCAGGGAAATTCGTAAGGACATGGTTCCAAGAGCGGGAAGCGGACGTTCTGTTGGGCCTGGGTACGCCGCACGAATCATTGATTTTACTTCGGACACTCGTTCAGGTTGGCGACCCGACGTAGCCGCCCAGCGCGCCAATAGTTTGCGGCGCTGTCTAGTTCGGCTCCGAGAGGCGATTACGCGAACAACCGCCTGATTCCCCACCGTCAGGCCTGGAAGGACTTGTTAGCAGATGGCCAAACTGCGACGAAGCTGGCGAATTTGGGCCAGCGGCGGCGGACTTCTCGGCCAAGGAGGACACAGAGTATGTTTGGGTCGTGCCACGGAACTGGATGGCTGAATGCGAACCCAGGATCGAGATCGTTGTGAAACGCTGTACAGGCCATTTCAAAATATTTCGCTGTCCGTCGTGTCCTTTGTGTTGAGGCAGTTTGCAGTTTTGACACCCCCACGGAGTCCAACCACCGCATGTCCACCGATCCCCTGCTGCTGCGGGCCCAGGGCCTGAAAGACGAGTTGCTGCTGCTGCGCCGCGATTTGCACCGCCATCCGGAACTGGCCTTCAAGGAAGAGCGTACCGCGGAGAAGGGTCGCGCTTACCTGGCGGCCCTGGGCTGCGAGGTGCAGTCCAAGATCGCGGGCACGACGGGCGTGCTGGCCACGCTGGAGAGCGGCAAGCCGGGGCCCACGATCCTGATCCGCGCCGACCTGGACGCCCTGCCGCTCACGGAGGCGACGGGCCTGGAGTTCAGCTCGCGCAACGCTGGCGTCATGCACGCCTGCGGGCACGACGCCCACGTCACCTGCGCCCTGGGGGCGGCCAAGCTGCTGATCGAACGCAAGGGCGATTGGCGCGGCCGGGTGAAGATCGTGCTGCAGCCCGCCGAGGAATCCCCGCCCGGAGGCGCCCAGGTGCTGATCGATCAGGGGCACATTTTGCAGGGCGTGGACGCGGCGATCGCGCTGCACGTGTATCCCGGCATCCCCACGGGCGTGCTGGGCTTCCGCGCCGGACAGATGCTGGCGCACTCGGACCGCTTCCACCTGAAGATCAAGGGCGTGGGCGCCCATGCCGCCCGGCCGCACCTCTCCGTGGACGCGATCTCCGTTGCCGTGCAGGTCTACCAGGCACTGCAATACCTGGTGAGCCGGGAGAACGATCCGCTCCACCCGTTCGTGCTCACCGTCGGCAAGATCGAGGGCGGCACCGCCGCCAACGTGATCTCCGACCACGCGGCCCTGCACGGCACCACGCGCTGCCTCGATGACCAGGCGGCCCAGGAAGTGCCCGAGCGCATGAAGCGCGTGATCGGCGGGATCTGCCACGCGGCCCGCGCCGAGTACGAATTCATCTACGAGCGGGGCTACCCCGCGCTCTTCAACGATGCCGCGCTCACCGCCGCGGCCCTGAGCAGCGCCCGCGCCATGGTGGGGGACGCGGGCGTGCAGATCATCGACCGCGCGGAAATGGGGGGAGAGGACTTCGCGTTCTTCTCGCGCAAGGTGCCCGCCACCATGTTCCGCCTGGGCGTGGGCAACTCGGCCAAGGGCACCACCCACTCCCTGCACTCGCCCCTGTTCATGTTGGACGAGGACGCCCTGCCCATCGGCGCCGCCGCCCTGGCGCGCATCGCCATGGACTACCTGGCCAACGGCAAGTAACAGCAACAAACAGCTTCACCACAAAGGACACGAAGGACACTAAGGACTGCGTTTCTTTTCTCCCCGACCCGGCGCTGAACGATTCATCGACTCAATTGAAATGTCTTCGCGGCAGCGGTTTGAAAACTTCTTTGTGTCCTTCGTGGCCTTTGTGGTGAAAAAGCAGTTGCTGTCTTGATCCCCCATGCCCGATACCCTGATTCTCACTCGCTCGGAGGTGGCCGCGCTCTTGAATGAGCGCGAATTGCTGGCCGCGCTGCGTCCGGCATTCGTGGCCTATTCCCTCAATCGCACGATCCCGGCCCGGCGCTACCCCGTTTCGCTTCCGCCACCGGCTCCGGAAGGGGCGAGCGGGATGCTGCTCGCGCCTGGACTGATCGACGGCATCCCCGCCTACACGGTGAAGGTGCACGCTAAATTCCCCGCCCAGTCTCCGGCGGTGCGCGGGCTGCTCCTGCTGCACGACCTGGGCACGGGCCACCTGCTCGCCGTGCTGGACTCGGCCCACCTGACCGGCGTTCGCACGGCGGCCGCCAGCGTGCTGGCCGCCGATGTGCTGGCGCGGCCCGGCGCCGGGGACGTGGCCCTGATCGGCGCGGGCGCCCAGGCGGCCTTGCATCTACCCTTGCTGGCGGAGGCGCATCGGATTCGCCGCGTGCGCGTGTTTGACCGGGATCCCGAGCGCACGGAAATTTTCTGCCGCACCCATGAGACCCAGGCCCAGCCGCTCGAGCCGGCGCCCACGTTGGAGGCGGCCGTCGCCGGCGCGGACTGGATCGTCACCGCCACCTGGGCCAAGCAGGCTTTCCTCCTTCCGGGGATGGTGGCGCCGGGTACGCACATCACCACGCTGGGCCCCGACGGCCCGGGCAAGTGCGAGGTCTCGGCTGAACTACTGCGCCGCGCGCGCTTCTTCTGCGACGACACCGACCTCTGCCTCTCCATGGGCGCGGCCGCCGGCGCGGGCGTGGGGCCGGAGACCCTGCTGGGCGAACTGGGGGAAGTGTTGGCGGGCGTCAAGCCCGGGCGTCTTTCGCCCCAAGACATCACCGTGTTCGGCAGCGTGGGCTTGGCCTTCCAGGACCTGGCGGCGGCGTGGCAGGTCTACCAGCGCGCGCTGGAGCGGGGGGTCGGGCGGCGGGTGGATTGGCTGGGGTAGTGAAAATGCAAACCACCAAGGCACGAAGACACGAAGAGGACACCAAGAACGGCGTGAATTCCTCGGGGGAATGGGCCGAAAACAGCCTCAGCACAAAGGTACAAAGAAGTGTGGCTCAACCCCTTTGCAGTCCTTGGTGCCTTGGTGTCTTGGTGGTTCAGCAGATTTTGCGGTTCCAACGAAAAAAAGGGGAGAGCGCTCAGTTCGCGGTAAGCCGGGTTCTGTTCCCCCAGCCGAGCGCTGGCGCGGAGGCGCAAGCAACCCGGCGGGGGCCGCGACCATCTCTCTGGGACCGCCGTTGCCGGCGGCCTCTAGCATCCTACCCGGGGGCTCGGCGAGCCGCCTTGAACGCCCCCTGCTCGGACTTGCTCCGGATGGGGTTTACCGTGCCGGCGTTGTCGCCAACGCCGCGGTGGGCTCTTACCCGCCGTTCCCTTGCGGGAATGACAGGATCCGGCGGCATGGAGCGGGCCGGATCCCCACCATTTCACCCTTGCCTGTGAGCACCGGCGCCGGACTGCACCGCGCATGCGCGGAAACCCGGCACCGTCCCTCCATCGGCGGTGTGTTTTCTGTGGCACTGTCCGTGGGGTCACCCCCCCTGGCCGTTAGCCAG